>JAEYYJ010000401.1 GCA_023430845.1 Pseudomonadota bacterium | reverse complement strand
GCCGTTCACGTTCGGCCTTTTCCCGCTGTTCCTTCAGAACGGCATCTGGGCGAACGACGCGATCCTCGGTGGCGCGGTGAGTATCCCTGCGAAGAATTCCGCAGCGCTCGGTCTCGCCAACTTCGACATTACGCTGTTCGCCGGGTTCGACAATGTCGACAACCCCGGCATCCTCGGCGCCAACAACCGCAATGCCAACATCTACGGCATCACTACGTTTATCGATGCTTTCGGCGGATACATCGAAGCCGGCTACGGTCTCCTCGAAGGCGTCAGGGAGCGCGCGGGCCAGTACACGAACTTCCTGACAGCGGCCTACTCACGGCGTTACCTCAATACCGTATCGAACTCGACGCGCGTGTTCGCCAACTTCGGCAATGGCGAGAACGATGACGGCTTTGCCATCATCTCGGAGAACAGCCTCATCACACGTTTGCCGAGCACGCTGATCCCCTATGCGAACTTCTTCGTGGGCGTCGGAAATCCGCAGCCTCTCGTCGACGGGTTCAACGCGGGCATCCTGAAGAACGTCGGCATCAATTTCGAGACGGATGCGCTAACCGGCTTCCCGAAGCTCAACGACACGGCCGCAGATGCCTGGGGCGGCGCGATCGGCCTGCAGTATCTCTTCAACTTGGATCAGCAGCTCGTCTTCGAGGCGGCCATGGTGCAGCCCTTCGGCAGCTCCGACACGAGCGTCCAGGAAGCGCAGTACGGCCTTGGTGTGCGCTATCAAATCGCGCTCAACCATTCCTGGATCCTGCGCGCGGATGCGACCTACCAGTTCATAGAAGGCCGGGAGGACAACTTCGGCATCCGCACGGAACTGCGCCGGAAGTTCTGATGAAGTGCGGATGAGTGCCGAGAGCTGACCGGAAATCATGTGAGGACATGACATGAGTCATACGACAGCAGATAAAGACCAGAGGCTTCGAGGTGGGGCCGGAATACTGATCGTGGCCGCCAGTGTTTGTCTGCTCGCGGCAGGTCTCGGCGCGGCGGCTTCCTACCTGAAAGGATCGGCTTCCGCGACCGGCGCGTCGCGCGCAGGATCGGGTGATGCCACGTTCGCTCGCCTGAAGGACTATGCGCAGTCGAATGGTGCCGACCATACGGCGGCGCCCCCGGGCGGTAAGCTCCTGCCGGATGTGAACACGATGGCCGATCGGCTCGCGGCGCGCCTCAAGAGCGCACCAAAAGACGGCAAGGGTTGGCGGACGCTCGGGTGGTCCTACTATCACATCGGCCGCTACAAGGACGCCGTCGCCGCCTACGAGAAGGCCGTGGCACTCGATCCCAACTCTTTCGAGCTCAAGCTCGAATACGACGAGGCCAAGGCAAAGGCCGCCGAAAGCGAAAGCACTGCAGCCGCGCCGCCTGCTCGAACCGCGGCCGCAGAAAAGGCGCCCGGCGAACCAAGTGCGGAGCAGATTGCCGCTTACCAGGCCATGCCGCCGCAGGATCGCGAGGCAGCCATCCGGTCGATGGTCGACGACTTGGCTGCCCGCCTCGACAGCTCTCCGCGCGATCCCGACGGTTGGACCAGGCTCATGCGCTCTCGCGTCGTGCTCGGTGAGAAGGACGTCGCGGCCACGGCGCTGCGCAAGGCCCTCGACGTCTTCAAGGACGATGCAGCCGCATCCGAAAAGATTACTGCTGCAGCCAATGAGCTCGGCCTCAAGGTCGAATGACGGCTTCGAGGCTGCTCGCGCAGGAGAGCGATATGAATTTCGAGAGTGTCTTCCAGCAGCGGATTCAGGTCCTTCATCAGGAAGGACGCTATCGCGTGTTTGCCGACTTGAAGCGCCGCTGCGGGCACTTTCCCGTTGCAGATCATCTCGCGACGAGCGGCAAGCGCGAGATCACCGTGTGGTGCTCCAACGATTATCTCAGCATGGGGCAGCATCCGGCGGTCCTGGCGGCGATGCATGAAGCGATCGATGCCGTGGGAGCAGGCTCTGGCGGCACGCGCAATATTTCCGGTACGACGCACTATCACGTGGAACTCGAGAACGAACTCGCGGACCTCCATGGCAAGGAGGCCGCACTTCTCTTCACGTCAGCCTATGTCGCCAATGATGCGACGCTTTCAACCCTCATCAAGCTCATGCCCGGCACGGTCGTCTTCTCGGATGAGAAGAATCATGCATCGATGATCGAAGGCATCCACCATGGCATGTGCGAGAAGCATATATTCCGCCACAATGACATCGACGATCTCGAGGCGAAGCTCAGAAAGTGTCCCGCGAGCACGCCCAAAATCATCGCATTCGAGAGCGTCTACTCCATGGACGGACACATGGCGCCGATCGCGGCGATCTGCGATCTCGCCGAGAAGTACGGCGCACTCACCTATCTCGATGAAGTGCACGCAGTCGGCATGTACGGCCCGCGCGGTGCGGGCATTGCCGAGCGCGACGGCGTCATGGATCGCGTCGACATCATCAATGGCACGCTCGCCAAGGGCTTTGGTGTCATGGGTGGCTACATCGCCGGCGCGCGCGATCTTT
>JAEYYJ010000368.1 GCA_023430845.1 Pseudomonadota bacterium | reverse complement strand
GCCGAGGACGTCGTCTACGCGCTCCACTTCGATGAGGAACTAGCTCCCTTTGCCGGCGTCACCTACGGGCGCGATGCGATGATGGGCGCCTTCTACAAGATGATCGAGGAATTCGACTACCTTGAATACAAGCCTGTCATCATGAGCGTCGAGAAAGACCAAGTGCGCGTTCATACTCGGCACAGATATCATCATCGCCGCACCGGTTCGGAGATCTCTGGATCTTATCGGACTGTTTTCACGGTCAGCGATAGCCAGATTGTCCGATGTGAGGAGTATGTCGACCGCGGCCTCGTCGAGGCTTTCATGCGTCTGACGCGTCAACGCGAGGCGGCGAACGACATCGTGCCGCCACCGGAACTGCCGAAGCGCCCCCCGCGAGAAGAAGCAGAGAGGCCCGTGCGGACGACGTCGAAGGTGCCCGATAACGAAGATTGCGAATAGCCGCGTGCCGCGGAGCCGCCGGCGCTCCCGAGGCGCGACAGGAGAAATCGGATCAGCGCGCCGCATGAGAGTGGGAGGGGGAGTAGGCTTGAAAATCAACGTCGAGGACACTGTCACGGGACAGCAGGATGGAGAGGTTCGGCCGCCGCGGCATCTCATGCTCCCCGCTGGATGGGTTGCGGAGGTGGTGACTTATCTCGAGATGCTCGGCGCCCCGCCGGCCCGGCCTGACACGGCGGTCGGATTGACATTGAAGCGGATGCCCGCCGACGTTGATGAGTTCCGCCGCGTGTTTCGCCGGGTCGGGGAGCCGTGGCTCTGGGGATCGCGCCTGCGCCTCGACGATGCTGCACTCGCGGCGATCATCACTTCCGAGGCCGTGGAGGCCTACACGCTCCTCGCCGATACCGACGAGATCGGGCTGCTCGAGCTCGACTTCCGCCAGCCGCGCGCCTGTGAGCTCTCCTTTTTCGGTGTCGTGCCCGAGGCGATCGGGATCGGCGCTGGGCGCTTTCTGATGAACCAGGCCATCGAGCGGGCCTGGCGCGGTACGCCCGCCATCGATCGCTTCTGGGTTCACACGTGCACGAACGACCATCCGGACGCGCTGGCGTTTTACATGCGCTCGGGGTTCTCCCCATATGCCCGCGGAATCGAATGCTACACTGACCCCCGCCTCCACGGCGTGCTGCCGAAACAGGCAGCACCTCAGATCCCAATTATTTGATTTTGAAGTCTAACGGTCGATATGCGATGCGGCTGCGGCTCCGCGCGGTCCCCGTGTCGATCAGTGTGCTCGCGACGCGCCAGCATGCTCCGCGTCTGCGACGTTGAAGTCGTTGATATTTGGGCGGAGTATTGTACGTTCAATTTCGGGGGAACTGAGCGCGTGAGGACGAGGCATGAGCAGCCGCGAGGTTGTCGAGACCTATTTCAAGTACTGGGGTGCCCAGGATATAGACCTAGCGTCCTCCCTCTTCCATGACAGCATCGTCTACAAGCTTCACGTGGACGCCAACGACCTCCTCTTCGGCAGGGAATGGCGTGGGGTCGACGCGTGCCGGAACGCCATGTTCTCGATTCTCGCGGAGTTCGACTACCTGAGCTACGAGCCGACCATTCTCAGTGTGAGAGGCAATGTCGTCCGCACACAGATCCGGTTCAAATACTTCCATCGGCGCACCAGCGGCATCCTCGAAGGCACACGTCGGCTCGTCTTCAAGATCAAGGGCGAGATGATCGTGCGCATCGACGGTTATCATGATGCGCACCTCGTCGAGGCGTTCATGCGCCTCACGCAATACCGGCTGGCGTCGGATACGGTCGTGAGATCGCCGGCATTTCCGAAGCGGGAGAGGCAGCGCTCCTCCTAGAAATTATCGTGGTGCTTAGCCTCGCGGTAGCGGAGTGGCAGCGTGGAAGGGGAGGGGATGGACAGCAAGTCGGTCGTTGCCTCGTTCTTCGCGTACTGGCGCGTGCAGGATCTCGAGATGGCGCTCGGCCATCTGCACCCCGAGATCGTGTACACAATCCACAACGGTCCCGATGCCGCGCCATTCTCGGGCAGCTATCATGGGATCGATAACTGCCGTGCGCTCGGCTACAAGGTTCTCGCCGATTTCGATTATCTTACTTATGAGCCGACCATCGTCAGTGCGGGGAGCAGGGTCGTAAGCGCTCATGTCGGGTTCCGGCTTCGCCATCGCGCGACCGGCCACGTCATTGACGGCTCGCAACGCTCCATCTTCCAGGTACGCGACAGTCTCATTGCGCGTATCGACATCTACGAGGATGCTGCTCGCATCGAGGCCTATATGAAGCTGGCGGCGCAACGGATGGCGATCGGCCAGCCGGATTACAGCCCGCTGCCGAAGCGGCAGCGATCTGCCTAGAATTTCAGAATGGTGCGCCGCGTCAAGGCGGCGGATAAAGTGGTTTGGGAGCGCAGGGAATGGACAACAAGTCGGTCGTTGCTTCGTTCTTTGCGTGCTGGAGCGTGCAGGATCTCGAGATGGCCGTCGCGCATGGCCATCCCGATCTGGTCTATACAATCCATAACGGCCAAGACGCCTCGCCGCTCGCGGGCATCTATCGCGGGGCCGAGGCCTGCCGCGATCTCGGCTATGCCATGCTCGCCGTGTTCGACTATCTCACCTATGAGCCGACCATTGTCGGCGTCGAGGGCGATATCGTCCGCGCGCAGGTGAACTTCCGCTACCGCCATCGTGCGACCGGCAACATCATCGAGGGCACGCGCCGTCTTGTGTTCGAGATCAAGGACGGTCTCATCTATCGGCTCGACAGCTTCGAGGACACCCTGCGTCTCGAAGCCTTCATGCGCATGAGCCGGGAAGTGCCGCAGCCGCAGGACCTCCTCGAGCCCTACAATCTCCAGATTGGCCGCCAGAAGTCCGGCGCCGGCGCCTAACCGCGCACAGACGACCGCGCCCGCCACGCTTTCGCGCCGGGCTTCTCTTCGCCATCGAGCGAGGGACGGGGCGGCGGGCACCTGTCCGAAGGGATGAAATGAGCGGCGCCTGCCGCCCCGTTTTGCCGCTCGCTTTCTCCACCTGCCTGACCGGTCGGGTCCGGCTCGCGCACGTGCGTCACGTGCGGAGGCAGCAGGCCGGAGGCTCGGCTCCGGGAGCGGCGCGCTCGACGCGATTTCGGAC
Source organism: Pseudomonadota bacterium (assembly GCA_023430845.1). Taxonomy (GTDB): domain Bacteria; phylum Pseudomonadota; class Alphaproteobacteria; order Rhizobiales; family Hyphomicrobiaceae. The sequence goes on along the minus strand of JAEYYJ010000368.1, from coordinate 3,082 downwards.
GCCTCCGGAAGGGCCCCTCATTGCCGTGCGCCATCGAACGATACTTGCGCGCGGCGCGGCGAGGATAAGTTGAGCCACGCCGCATGGAGGCATGGCACATCTCCGGGGGGCTGCATCAGGTTCGAAGGTCGCCGGCAACCCATGAGCCGCGACGGTCGATCCGTGTCTTTCGCGCCTGTGGCGCGACGGGGCTTTCGCCCCTGACCCCAACCGGGGAGACCCCGGACCCCCTCCTTTTTATGACTTGGCGCTCGCCGCGAGCGTTGGCATTTCCTTCCTCTCCCCGCGTGCGGGGAGAGGGTCGGGTGAGGGGCGGCGGCAAACGCCAGCGCCTGCAACGCCGCTTACCTCTCAGCATACCGCTGCAACCGTTCTTCCAGCGTGCCGGTGTGCAGCTCGAACATGTGGTTGTCGTCATCATAGAAGTAGATCGACTGTCCCTCACCGAGGACACGCGAACGGCCCTCACGGACTTCGAGGCCGAGCTCGCGGACGCGCTGCAGATAAGTCTCGTAATCTGCATCCGCGATTCTGAAGGCGACGTGATTATACGTGCGCGTCGGCAGCGGCGCGCCTTCCATGGTCGCGATCCAGATCGGATCGGCGCCGTCGCCGACCAGAAAGAAGCGCTCCTTCGAGAGCGAGAAGGTCTTCTCGCCACTGTCGTAGACCTTCCGCGCATCGAGTACACCCGTGAGGATCGCCTCCATGCGATCGAGGTCGCGGACGATGAACGTCATATGGCTGAGGCCCTGGATCACACGATCCTCCGAATGGGTTATGGAGGCTAGACATCGCTCCCTAGCACGGTCTCGCGCCCGGAGTGCGACAGGTGGTGCCGGTTCGGAGACGAAGTGTTCGCGCTTTCAGCGCGACGGGGCTTTTCGCCCCTGGCCCCAATCGGGGAGACCCCGAACCCCCTCCTTTTTATGACGCGGAACTCGCCGCAAGCGTTGGCATTTCCTCCCTCTCCCCGCGTGCGGGGAGAGGGTCGGGGTGAGGGGCGGCGGCAAATGCTGATGTCCAACGAGTTCCCGTCTCTCACACCAAGCTTCTCGTCGCCAGAGTCGCGCTTCCAGCGCGACGAGAACGGGGAGAGCGAACATGGGCCGCCTGCGATTAGCGCCAAGTTCATAAAGGCGGGTGGGTTCGGGAGGGTGTCCCTCCCGATGGGAGCGCGAGGGCTAGCCCTCGTCGCGCCATAGGCGCGAGTTCGCTCTCATCCGCGATGTGGCCGAGCGTCTGGCAACTCCCCCACGTTTGTGTGTTTGGCGTGTTCCCGTCGCACCCAACACTCTCTCGCGCTCGCGTGTTTGGCGCGACTTCGCTCTCATCGGCGACGCGGCCGCCCTTCTGGCAACTCTCACGCTCGCGTGTCGGGTGCAAACGCGGTCGAACACAAACACTCCCCCACGCTCGTGCGCTAGGCGCCCCCCCCAAACCCAGCCACTCCCCCACGCTCTCGTGCGGTCGGCGCGCGAGCGCGCCGCGCGTCAGCGCCAAGCCTTCGGCTTGGACCGCACGCGAGCGTGGGGGAGTGGTGGAAACGTTGCGGTGCATCGTTGACCGCCATTCGAGCCGTCTCATAAAGTGAGAGATATTGGGATGGGTGGTGTTATGCGCGATTTGATCGAGTCATTGACGGCACTCCTAAAAGTGCATTTGGGGATCGAGCCCGATCCGACAATCGTCAACTATGCCATTGTATTGGGGGCGCTCGCTCTGCCGCTATTGTGGGGTTATCGATGGGTGCTGCGCCAGTTCGGGAATATGCGAGCGCTGTCGAGCGAGTTGGAGGCGGTAACGCGTGTCATACTTGACGACACGAAGCCTCGATTCGAAAGGCTACTAGTCGATGTCGCGGTCATGCAGCACGAATTGGAAGCGAAGCTCGCACATCGCCTCGACGCTCTGACAATAGATATTCGATCAATAAATTCGGTTGATGGGCAGCCCGATGATCAAGAGGTCGGCGCCGAAGACCCTACTATCGCGACCGGCAGGCGCCCGCGGTTGGCGATGGCTGGATCTGTGCGAGATACTGCGCTTGATCGCTGGATGAAAGGGCGTGATTTCAAGCGTCATCCTGATGATCCGAGTATCTGTTACTACTATGGCCGGGCCCCAGGAGACGAGAGTCCCTACATCTATATCGTCCTGCAGACGCCTTACCGATACGCCTACGGCGTGGACGGGAGACTTCCTTTTACACTTGATATCTGGGTCAACAGGCGCAAGCACCTCAACTTCGAATGGGATGTGGAGGGGAACTATGCGCTGCGCGGCTTCAAAAGGGGCGACTGGATCGAAGACGTTGCGACTTGGAACATGAGGCCCGTTGCCATCGAAGAAGAACAGCGCAAGCAGGCTTAGTCACTCCGCCGCCTGCCTCTTGGCTGCCCCCGCCTTGCTCTTAGCGCGCCTCCCAAGCAGCTCTTTCAAGAACTGCCCCGTGTAGCTCTCCTTCACGCGCGCGACGTCCTCGGGCGTACCCTGGGCAACAATCTCGCCGCCGCCGTCGCCGCCTTCCGGGCCGAGATCGATCACCCAGTCGGCCGTCTTGATGACCTCCAGATTGTGCTCGATGACCGCAAGTGTATTCCCTGCATCCGCGAGCTGATGCAGCACTTCGAGCAGCTTCGCCACATCGTGGAAATGCAATCCCGTCGTCGGCTCGTCGAGAATGTAGAGCGTGCGCCCGGTCGCACGGCGTGACAATTCCTTCGCGAGCTTGATGCGCTGCGCCTCGCCGCCCGAGAGCGTCGTCGCCTGCTGGCCGATCTTGATGTAGCCGAGCCCGACGCGGAACAGCGTCTCGAGTTTGTCGCGGATCGAAGGCACGGCCTTGAAGAAGCCGACGCCTTCCTCGACGGTCATGTCGAGCACGTCCGCGATGGATTTCTCGCGGAACAGGATTTCGAGCGTCTCGCGATTGTAGCGTTTGCCCTTGCACTGGTCGCACGTGACGTAGACGTCCGGCAGGAAGTGCAGCTCGATCTTGATCACGCCATCGCCCTGGCAGGCTTCACAGCGCCCGCCCTTGACGTTGAACGAGAAACGTCACGGACCGTACCCGCGCGCC
>JAEYYJ010000340.1 GCA_023430845.1 Pseudomonadota bacterium | reverse complement strand
ACCACGAGGCAGGCCGCAACCTGCCATCCGCGCCATGCTCTTGGTCCCTTGGCCACCCTCGCGCCTGCCATCATGTCTTATGTCGAATCACGACATTACCCTGCGCGGGCATGTCGGCAGGAACATGGCTTTTGTGGGGGATGTGGGGCGCGAGACTGTGGGTATCTTCAGTGCTGCGTCGCCCCAGCGCGAGAGGGGTCGCAGATCCTACTACGCCGCCCGGGTGACACCCCCGGAGCTCCATCCTATATGGACCTGGAGCGCGCCGCTGGCATCGCCATGTCCCTTCTCCCGTTCTGGTCGCGCTGGATGCGCGCCTCTGGCGCGACGAGAAGGTTAGGATGAGGGGCGGTACCAATTGCTGACATTGGCGTTTGCCGCCGCCCCTCTCGTCGTGCTGAAAGCACGCCAGAGGCGTGGCCCTCTTCCCGCACGCGGCGAGAGGGGATGATGTGCGCCGGACTGGTGCCCCTACTCCGGCAGTACGTGCGCGCCGTACGTCGCCCTCAGCTCGCGCTTGGAAACTTTTCCCGTCGCCGTCATGGGCAGCGCTTCCGCGAAGATGACATCGTCCGGCACCTGCCAGGTCGCGAGCTTGCTGGCGACATGCGCGAGTATCCGCTCCTTTGTGACATCGGCTCCGGGCTGCTTCACGACCACCAGCAGCGGCCGCTCGGTCCACTTGGGATGAGGCACGCCGATGACTGCGGCGTTCGCAACACCGGGGCAGCTCATGACGGAATTCTCAACGTCGATCGAGCTGATCCACTCGCCGCCGGATTTCACCAGATCCTTGGTTCGATCGACGATGGTCAGAAAACCGTTCGGGCTGATGCGCGCCACATCACCAGTACCGAACCAACCTTCCTTGTCTATGGCCGCAGCCGTCGCGGACTCATTGTTGAAGTAGCCATTGATGACCGCATTGCCGCGCACGAAAAGCTCGCCGCTAGCCTTGCCGTCGTGCGGAAGAGCCTTGCCGTCCTCGTCGACGATCTTCAGATCGACGCCGAACATGCGCTGCCCCTGAGCTGTCTTTGCCTTGATGCGCTCTTCGATCGAAATCGACGGATCGTTGGCGCGCTGCGGCGTGAATGCGCCGATGGGGCTCATCTCCGTCATGCCCCAACCGTGCAGCACGCGGATGTCGTAATCGCGCTCGAATGTGTCGATCATAGCAGTCGGTGGCGCCGACCCGCCGACGATCACCTCGCTAAGGCCGCGCGGTTTGCGCCCTCGCGCCTTCATCTCGGAGATAAGGCCGAGCCATACGGTTGGTACGCCCCACGACGAATAGACGCCCTCGCTCTCCATGAGATCGAAAAGGCTCGCGCCATCCAGCTTAGGTCCCGGAAAAACGATGGGCGTGCCGGACACGGCGGTGGCATAGGGCAGGCCCCACGCGTTCACATGAAAGAGTGGCACGACTGGAAGTAGCGGCTTGCGCACGCCAAAAGGCGAGCTGACCGTCCCGAGCGTAAACAGCGTATGGAGCACGGTGGAACGGTTCGAATAAAGCGCGCCCTTTGGATCGCCTGTCGTGCCGGACGTGTAGCAGAGCGCACATGCCGCATTCTCATCGAACTCCGGCCACACGATCTCCGGCGCCGCGCTCTCGAGCAGCTCCTCGTAGCATTGGAGGTTCGCGACCGGCGCCTCGGCCGGCATGTGCGCGCGGTCGGTCATCACACAATACGTGCCGACCGGACGGAACGCGCCCGCAAGCTTGGCGATGAGCGGAGCGAATGTCAGGTCGAAGAAAAGAAGCTTGTCCTGCGCATGATTGACGATGTAGCTCATCTGGTCGGGCGCGAGGCGCGGATTGATCGTATGACAAACCGCGCCGATACCCGAAATCGCGTAGTAGAGTTCGAAATGCCGGTACGTGTTCCACGCGAGCGTTGCCACCCGGTCCCCCGGCTTCACGCCGAGTTCGAGGAGGGCGTTAGCGAGCTTGGCGATGCGCGGACGCGCCTGCGCGAAGGTGTAGCGATGGAGGCCGCCTTCGACCGTCGATGTGACGATCGGGGTCTGTCCGTGCACTTCGGCAGCGTAGTCGATCAGCCTCGAGACCAGCAGTGGCTGGTCCATCATCTGCCCCATGAGCATGGCGCGCGTCTCCCGGATTTGTTATGCGCCAAGGTTAGACGCCATAGGGCGCAAAACCAAGCGCCCCGAAAGTCGCGTGCGCGACCGGTCGCACCCGGCATCCAGCAGGAGGAAATTCCATGGCCACGGCTACTCTGAGCAAGTCGGGCGAGATCGCCGTCATCCGCCTCGCGCATCCGCCGGTCAACGCGCTCGCGCAGGGCGTGCGGCAGGGCATCCAGGACGGCATTGCCGCCGCCAATGCGGATCCCGCCATCAAGGCCATTGTGGTTACCGGCGATGGGCGCGCGTTCTCGGCCGGCGCCGACATCACCGAGTTTCGCTCAGGGCCCAAGCCACCCGGGCTCGGCGAAGTGATCGATACCATGGAGGCATCGCCCAAACCGGTGGTCGCGGCGCTCAACGGTCTCGCGCTCGGCGGTGGATTGGAGGTGGCGCTCGGCTGTCACTACCGCGTGGCGAACAAGGCGGCGAACCAACTCGGGCTTCCCGAGGTCAAGATCGGCATTCTGCCGGGCGCGGGCGGTACACAGCGCCTGCCGCGCATCATCGGCGTCGAAGCCGCGCTCGACATGATCACATCGGGCAATCCCATCAATGCCGAAAAAGCCGCCAAGGTCGGCCTCGTCGATCGGCTGGTGGAAGGTGATGCCGTCGAGGGGGCCATCGCCTTCGCGCGCGAGTTGGTCGCCGCCGGTAAGGGGCCGCGCCCGGGAAGCGCAACCCGCATCGATCCGGCGAGCGTGCCATCAGATTTGTTCGCCAAGAAGCGCGCGTCCATCGCGCGTCATCCTTCCGGGCCCATGGCCGCGAAGAACTGCATTGCCGCCGTCGAAGCAGCGATCGGCTCGGACTACAAGACCGGCGTCGCGCGCGAGCGTGAGCTGTTCCTGGAGCTGGCCGGCAAGCCCTACGCACGCGCGCTGCAGTATGCTTTCTTCGCCGAACGTCAGACCGCGAACATTCCCGACATCGGCAAGGACGTCACGCCGCGCGACGTCAAGACGGTCGGCATTATCGGCGCCGGCACGATGGGTACAGGGATAGGTCTCGCGTTCCTCAATGCGGGCTTTCCGGTCACGATCGTCGAAGCCAATCAGGAAGCGCTCGACCGCGGCGCCAAGCGCGTGCGCGATACCATCGAGAGCAATGTCCAGCGCGGCCGCCTCTCCGCGGACGATGGCCAGAAGCGGATCGCCAATCTCACGACCGCGCTCGATATCAAGGCGCTTGTGAACGCGGACCTGATCATCGAGGCCGTGTTCGAGAACATGGCGCTGAAGAAGGAGATCTTTGCGAAGCTCGATGCGGTCGCCAAGCCGGGCGCCGTGCTCGCCAGCAATACCTCGACGCTCGACGTGGACGAGATCGCGTCCGCGACCAAGCGGCCACAGGACGTGCTGGGAATGCACTTCTTCTCGCCCGCCAACATCATGCGGCTGTTGGAGGTCGTGCGCGGTAAGGCGACGGCGAAGGATACACTCGCGACGGCCATGGCCGTCGCGCGGCGCATCGGCAAGGTCGGTGTCGTGTCCGGCGTTTGCTTCGGCTTCATCGGCAATCGCATGGTCGAGGCCTATCT
>JAEYYJ010000271.1 GCA_023430845.1 Pseudomonadota bacterium | reverse complement strand
GCGCGGCGAGCAGGCGCTCGATCAGCGGCAGCACGGCGTTGGTCTCGCCGACACTGGCGGCGTGCAGCCAGAGGAGGTCGCCTTCGGGGCGGGGCATACCGGCAATGCCATACCGTTCGGTGCGGCGGGTGTGATCCTCCTTGCCGCGCTCGGCTCGGCGGCGCAGGAGCAGCCAAAGTGCCGGACGCGCGAGGGACATGACTGCGCGGTAGGCGCGCAGGGCAATGGGTAGGGGCTGCTGCCCTCCTGTTGCCGCTTGGCTGCTCATGCCGCCATGCTCCTCAGGTCGATATGGCTCTCACCGTAAGTCGTCGGAGGGTGCGGCCGTTCCCGCCTGTTCGACAGTCCGCACCGCATTCCGGCTGGAATTTGGACCTGCAACCGAGACACTCCAAGCAAGAGACGATCGAGCGACGGTTCGGCCGAAACGCGTTCCGAGTGCCGGGCCGGAACTCCGGCCGTCTGCAACGGTACCCCGGACGAGGCCCGCGCTGATGCGGCCGGTCCCTTTAGACGTAAACTGCCTGCCCGTCCGGTGCCAAAACGCCGCGCTCGGCACCCCCCCTGTCAGCCCGTGCGGCGGCGCCCTCAGGCGGGCCGACCGCAGCCGCATTTGCCTGTCATCGATACAGGCGATAAGGACGTTCGCCAAGAGGCGAGGGGAGTCGGGTTGCGGAAAAATTCGGCGCCGTGGGGCCTGATTTGGTTGCCTGATACATCCTCGAGGCGATGAAAGGTTCGTTCTGGCTGGCTGATGGGAAAGTTTGCTCAACAAGGGCGGCGGCGAGTCCGCAAGGGATTGCGCGCCTGGCAGGCGAGGACGGCCGAATCCCTGCCGCCGTGGATGACACGACGGTTCGGTCCGGCACTGAATCATCTCGACCTTTGGCTGATGGACTACGGGTTCATTCGCGAGGTCTATGGCAATCTGCACAAGGTGACCGACAGCCTGTGGCGCTCGGCCCAGCCGGCCCCACGTCATTTGCGTGCGGCAGCTCAACGCGGGATACGCCGTGTCATCAATCTGCGCGGCCCGGAAGCCTATGGCGGGTTCTGGCTGGAAGAGAAGTCCTGCGCCCACCTCGGCATGGATCTCGTCAATCTGCGGCTGCGGTCGCGCGCGGCGCCGTCGCACGCCGATCTTGCGGCCATGCGTGCCGAGATCGCGGCCATAGATCGTCCGACACTCGTTCACTGCAAATCCGGCTCCGATCGCACGGGCCTCTTCTGCGCCCTCTATCTGATTTTCCGCGAGGGCGTGCCGGTGGCCGAGGCGCGGCGTCAGTTGGCGCTGCGCTATGGCCATATCCGCGTGACGAAGACCGGGGTCCTCGATCACCTCTTTGATACGTATCTTGAGCACGATGCGCGATCGCCCATGCCATTCGCGGAATGGCTGGATGCCGTTTACGATCCGAAGGCGCTGGTGGCGAGCTTTCGCTCGGAAAGCTACCTGAAGCGGGCAGCGCGCGGCCTCTCGGCTTGATGATCGTGCATCCTCCGCGCGGGTGCGTGACGTCAAAAGCGGCGTTGAACAAGCGATAGCGGCGCATCGACCTCGATGCTCATGGCCGGCTCCGCGATCGTATCCGTGCCGAACTGCAAGCGCAGAAGCTGGCTGTAGCTGCCGCCTGCCGCGACCAGCTCGGCATGCGTTCCCCATTCGATGATGCGGCCATGCGCCATCACGCAGATGAGATCGGCATTGCGGACGGTCGAGAGCCTGTGAGCGACGATGAGAGTGGTGCGCCCGCGCGAGTAGCTGGCGAGGGCGTCCTGTACTAGGCGCTCGGACTCCGAGTCGAGCGCGCTCGTGGCTTCGTCGAGCAGCAGCAGCGGCGCATCCATGAGAATGGCACGAGCGAGGGCGAGGCGCTGGCGCTGTCCGCCCGAGAGTTTCAGGCCCCGATCGCCGATTTCGGTCTGATAGCCGTTGGGCTGCTCCATGATGAAGTCATGTGCTGCGGCGGCACGTGTGGCAGCGACGATCTCGGCATCGGTCGCGCCGAGGCGGCCAAGCGCGATGTTCGCGTGGATCGTGTCGTCGAAGAGGATCACATCCTGGCTCACCATCGCGATCGCGCCGCGCAGGCTCGATACGGTGACATCGCGAATGTCCTGCCCGTCTATCCGAATGCCGCCCTGATCGACGTCGAAGAGCCTCGGCACGAGATTGAGCAGCGTGGTCTTGCCGGATCCCGAGCTGCCGACGAAGGCGACGGTGCTGCCGCCCGGAACGACGAGATCGATGTCATGGAGCGTGCGCCGTCCGGTGGCGTCGTCGTAGCTGAAGCCCACATTGTCGAAGTGGACAGTGCCGCGCGTTACGATTAGCGGCAGCGCGGCCGGGGCATCGACGATTTTCGGCGGCTCGTCGAGAAGGTCGTAGATGCGCTCGGCGGCCGCGAGACCCTCCTGAACCCTCGTCGAGATATTGCCGAGGGCGCGCACGGGTTGGGATGCCATGAGCATGGCCGTAACGAAGCCCATGAAGTCACCGAAGCTCGCACCGCTCGTGCCGATCCGCCAGGCGGCGAAGGCGACCACGCCGGCAACGGCAATGCCGCCGAGAGCCTCGAGCATCGGATCGAGGCGCGCGCGATTTCGCACCGCCTTCATGCGGAGCGAGAGGATGCTCTCGAAGCTCGCATGAATGCGCTGTGCAGCGTAATTCTCGAGTCGATACGTCTTGATGAGGCGCGTGCCTGACAGCTTCTCCGTCAGCAGCGAGGTCATATCGCCGACCTGAGCCTGGGTCTGCTTGGCGACGCGGCGCAGACGGCGGCCGAGTGCCATGATCGGCAGGATGGCCAGCGGATAGATACCGAGCACGACAAGCGACATTACCCAGTCGAGGTAGATCATCGCGATCGCAAGGGCGATGATTGACAAGCCATCACGCACGGAGTTGATGAGGCCCGACTGGGCGGCCTGTTGAATGAACTGGATGTCATTGGTCAGTCGAGAGACGAGGCGTCCGGGTGTTTCGCGCGTGAGGCGGGCGTAGTCGGCGTTTATGATGTGCCGGAATGCGGCCTTCTGGATGTCGGTCGTCATCCGAAGCACGATCCGGTTGGCCGTGACCGCGTGCATGTAGAGGAGCACGGAGCGAACCAAGGTCGCGGCAATGATGGCGCCGAGAATCCACGGCAGCGGCGTCAGGTCTCCCTTGATCACGGAGTCGAAGGAGTACTTGATCACCATCGGATAGAGGCCGGTGATCCCGGCAAGCAGTCCGGTCAGTATCAATGCGTAGATGAGAATCCGCCATCGCGGCCGGATCCAGTCCTGGAAAAAGCGGCCGAGCAGCCCGCGACGGCCGCCCTGCGACGGGCGCACCTGCTCGGACGTGTATTCGGGCTTCGGACTCACGCAGCACCTTCTCCTGCGGCGAACTTAAGCCGGGATTTTGCGCAACCTGAGGCTAGTCCGTCTCGATGGTCAACCCGTCCGAGGTGCGGCCTTGTGTGACGTCGCGTCCGCAAAAGCGTGTTATTCCGGGAGTTTAGATAAAAGCCCAAGGCGCGGCTCTCGATCCGGCAACCGCGATCGATGCGGCGTTCATACTTCGCTTAGAAGTTTTTAATCGCCCCCGTGCCATTTATTGGACTTGGGTCCAGCATTGCAAACGGGGGAGAGCGATGACGACCGCTCAGTCGAGCCAATTGGCGTTGTCGGGTACGGAAATGCCCGATCGCGATGGGCATCCCGCAAAGGCTGTGGCCACCGATGCCACCGGCGCCCTGCTTGCCGGTGCAAGCGTCGGCCTCGCCATGTTCGACAGCAATCTGCGGCTCCTCGCCTGCAACGAGACCTATCGCATTCTTCGCGGCCATACGCCTGGGGAGCTGATCGCAGGTGCTCGTCTCGAGGATCTGATCCGCTGCGTACTCCAGCGCATGGAGCTTTCCGACGAGCAGATCGCTGTTCGCCTGAAGGCGGCCATGGATCGCGTGCTTCCCGGAAGCGAGGATTCCTTCCGTTACGTCGCCGCGAGCACAAAGCTGGTCGAAGTCAACCGCTCGTGCCTCCCGAGCGGCACGCTCGTGGAGACTGTCCGCGAGATCGAGCCGTCAGCAAGTGTGACCGATCTCAATGTGCAGTTTGCGCAAATCGCCGCGAATGCGCGTCAGCGCATGACCCAGGCGCTCGACGTCATGGCCGAGGGCTTTGCGCTCTTCGATGCCGACGAGAAGCTCGTGGTCTTCAATCGCAAGTATGTGGAATGCCGCGGCCGCGTCGCCGAGCTGATCGTGCGCGGCGCGTCCTATGAGGCGCTGCTCGCGGAGGAGATCCGCCGTGGTGCCTTCGATGTCAGGGGGCGGACGTTCGAAACCTATCTCGCCAGCGCACTCAAGCGTCACCGCAATCCCGGGATCCCGACCGAAGTTCATCTCGCCGACGGCTGTTGGCATCTGATCAATGAGACGCGCACGGTCGATGGCGGGATCGTGCAAACGCGCTCCGATATCACGCAACTCAAGCAGCGTGAGGCCGACCTGCGTCACTTGACGCGCGAGCTGCATACCCGCAATTCGATGTTCGACGCCATCCTGGAGAGCATGTCCCAGGGCCTCTGCCTGTTCGATGCCGAGCAGCGCGTCGTCTTCGCCAATCGCCGCTACGCCGAGATCTACGGCTTGAACCCGGACAATATCAGGCCGGGCACCAGCCTTAAGGAAATCCTCGAGTCCCGGATCTCGACCGGACTCTATGGCGACATCGACACCTCCAAGTTCGTGCAGAATGGTCTGGCGACCTTTGGGAACAAGGTTTCACAGGTGCTGAGGCTGGCCGACGGACGTTCCATTGCCGTCCTGCGCTTGCCCATGCCGGACGGCAGTCTCGTCAGCACGCACGAAGACATCACAGAGCGAGAGCAGCTCAATGCCCGTTTGGCTGCACAGCACGTGCAGCTCGACGCGGCATTGGAGAGCATGGTTCAGGGCTTGGCGATGTACGACGCCGATCAGCGCCTGATCATTTGCAATCGCCGCTATCTGGAAATGTTCCGCCTCTCGCCTGAGATCGTGAAGCCGGGCGTCGCGCTGAGCGACGTCATGATGCACAGCGCCAGCGTTGGAAATTACACCGAGGAAGAGGCGCGCCGCGTCTTGAAAGAGCGGCACGAGACTCGCAATCAAAGTGCGCGAAGGACGTTCAAGCAGCATCTGCGCGATGGGCGCGTGATCGCCGTCGTGAGTGAGCCGACGGCGAACGGTGGGACCATCGCGACCTGCCTGGACGTAACTGATGTCGAGCGCCACGCCGAGGAGTTGCGCGAGCATACGCAGAAGCTCGAGCGGTCCAATCGCGAGCTTCAGGACTTCGCCTATGTCGCCTCGCACGATCTCCAGGAGCCCCTGCGCAAGATCGAGGCGTTCGGTGATCGGCTCGTCACTCGTTACGGCAAGGATTTGCCGGACGATGGCCGCATGTTCCTCGACCGGATGCAGAATGCCGCGGGACGCATGCGCCGTCTCATCAATGATCTGCTCGACTATTCGCGCGTGACGACCAAAGCCAAGCCCTTCACGCGCGTAGCCCTCGGCGACGTGCTCTCCGGTGTGCTTTCGGATCTTCAGATCCGCATCGAGGAGACGGGTGCCGTCATCAAATCCGAAGCACTCCCGACCATCGACGCGGACGCAACGCAGATGCGTCAGCTTCTCCAGAACGTGCTGGCGAACGCGCTCAAGTTCCGCAAGGCCGATGTGAGGCCGGAGATAAGCATCACCTGCTTCATGGACGGCAGCGCGCGCGCTGGCCAGCGCGCGCCGCACGTGCGCATCGAGATCAGGGACAACGGGATCGGCTTCGATAACAAATACAAGGAGCAGATCTTCACGATCTTCCAGCGTCTTCATGGACGCCTCGAATACGAGGGTACCGGCGTTGGTCTCGCGACGGTTCGCAAGATCGTCGAGCGCCACGGCGGCTCCATCGATGCCGACGGTCAGCCGGGGATTGGTGCGACCTTTATCATCGAGCTGCCGACGCATCAGCCAGGCGAAGCAACGGCCGACGCGACAAAAGGTTGATGAAAACCTGAGTACAACTGCTGATGGGTGGCGCCTGCCGCGCCACAGAGCGCGCCATTTGTGACGAAGTGGTGCCGCGATGTCCTGCGTCGGCCATTAAGCCGTGCGAGAATGAGCCTTAAGTAGATGTGGGACGCGCGCCATGGAGCGGGCTAAGCATTCGTGTGTCATGTTTTGCGTTGCTGCGCTCGCCGTGGTTGCCGCGCTGAGTTTTGGCTCGCCGGCGAGAGCGCAAGCCCTCCTCGACGAGGTGCGGCTCGGCGTAATGGCGCACAGCATCGAGCCCAGCCATTCCGAGGGTGGGGCTGACGTCAATGTCGAGTTGCTGTTTCGCCGCCCTCCAATCTCCTCCGGCAATGCCTTCGCTGATTCCTTCCTCAGGCTGCGCCTGCATGTCGGGGCTTCGCTCAACATCATCGGTGATACGAGCCAAGTCTACGCGGGCCTTACCTGGGATCTGAAACTGACCGACCGGCTTTCCCTCGAGGCGTCTTTCGGCGGCTCGTGGCATGATGGCCCACTCAACGGTTCGGCTGAGGATCTCTACGGGTGTCGGGTGAATTTCCGCGAGTCGCTGTCGCTCGGTTATGCGCTCGACGACGCCTGGACGGTCTATGCCACCGTGGCACACATGTCGAACGCCAACCTCTGCTCGAACAACAGCGGCATCACCAGCGCGGGTGTGCGCATCGGCTACAAGCTCAAGTAGATGATGCCGTCGCGCAGGGGCGTACCCCTCGCCTCAGCCGCGCCGTATGACTGTCGCGCTCGCCATAGCGGCGATGCCTTCGCGGCGACCTGTGAAGCCGAGCGTCTCCGTCGTCGTCGCCTTGACGCCGACCCGTCCATCGCTGATGCCGAGAATGCGCGCGATCTCCTTGCGCATGGCATCGCGGTGTGGCCCGATGCGCGGTGCCTCGCAGAGGATCGTGACGTCGACATTGCCGATCTGGTAGCCGGCGGCAGCGACGCGCCGTGCGGCCTCGGCAAGAAAGATCTCGGATCGCGCGCCTTTCCAGCGCATGTCGCTCGGCGGGAAATGGTGTCCGATGTCGCCGTCCGCGATGGCGCCGAGCAAGGCGTCCGTCAGTGCGTGCAGGCCGACGTCGGCATCGGAGTGGCCTTCGAGTGCGTGTGTGTGCGGGATCGACACGCCGCAGAGCCAGACGTGATCGCCGTCGCTGAAGCGATGCACATCGAAGCCGGTGCCATGCCGGACGTCGGTGATCGTCGAGGTCGCGCGGCCGAACGATTGCTGGGCCAAACTCAAGTCCTCCGCCGTGGTGATCTTGATGTTGCGCGCATCGCCTTCAACGAGCGTGGAGACGACGCCGTGCCATTCCGCGAGGCTTGAATCGTCGGTGAACTCGTTGCGGCCCGACGCCTCGGCGGCGCGATGGGCCGCGAGGATCTCTGGATAGCGAAAACCCTGTGGTGTCTCTGCGCGCCAAAGGCCGGCGCGGTCCACAGTTCCCGCGACTTTGCCTGAAGGGTCGGCGCGCTTGAGCGTGTCGGCCAGCGGCAGTGCGGGCAGCGCGCCGGGCGAGGCCGCAAGCGCTCCAATGACGCGATCGATCAGCGCGTGCGTCACGAACGGTCGTGCTGCGTCGTGGATGAGAACCTGCTTCGGGTTGAGCTGGGTAAGCGCCTCGAGCCCATGATGGACGGAGATCTGGCGGCTAGCGCCGCCGGTCACCGGCGGCAGCAGCTTACCCGAAACGCGCTGAGCGGCGGCCTGATAGCGCAGCATGTCGTTCGGGTGGATCACGGTCAGGACGTGGGTGATATCGCGATGGCTCGCAAAGGCCTCGAGTGTCCGCGCGAGCATGGGGACGCCTCCAAGATCGGCGTACTGCTTAGGCACGGTGGCGGAACTGCCGGCGCGGCTCCCCCGCCCTGCGGCAACGATGATCACTATGGTTGACAAAGCCCTGCCCCCAAAATGTGCGAACGTCCGATGTGCGTGCGCTCTCGGGCAAAAACGAAGCAAATCCAAATCTTGCGCTTCCGGTCATAGGCCGGGCCGGCCGCCTGCGCAATGGCCGCACATTGCAGTGCAATTTCGCACTTGCGAAGGGCAGTTTCATTCTCTAGTTTGAACAATTATTGGGCAGGGTGTAATCTTGCTCGAAAATAGGGCAGGTAATGAGCGGGCAGCCAGACTTTGAACTGGGCAGGGAGGACGCAGGCGACGTGCCTGCAACCGATCTTCGTGCGCCTGGATTGGCTATAGGCGGCAGTGTGCTGGCCAGTCGGGTTCTGCTGGCGCCGATGTCAGGCGTATCGGATCTGCCTTTCCGTCAGGCTGCTCAGCAATGCGGCGCGGAATACGTCGTTTCGGAGATGGTGGCCAGCGACGAGCTTGTGCGCGAGCGGCCGGACATGGTTCGGCGCACTGCATTCGCGGGAGCGCGGCCCTTTGTGATGCAACTCGCCGGACGCGAAGCGCGGTGGATGGCTGAAGGCGCACGCATCGCCGAAGGCCTCGGCGCTGATATCATCGATATCAATATGGGATGTCCGGCGCGCGAGGTGACGGGCAAGCTCTCGGGTAGCGCGCTAATGCGCGATCTCGATCACGCGATTGGTTTGATCGCTGCAACGATCGGAGCGGTTCGTGTCCCCGTGACCCTCAAGATGCGTATGGGCTGGGATCATGCACATCTCAACGCCCCCGAGCTTGCAAGGCGCGCCGAAGCTGCCGGCATCGCACTCGTGACAGTCCATGGCCGCACGCGCTGTCAGTTCTTCAAGGACAAGGCGGACTGGCACTTCGTTCGCCGCGTCAAGGAAGCCGTTTCGATCCCGGTCATCGTCAACGGCGATATCTGTTCGCCGGAGGATGCGCGCGCCGCACTCGACGCTTCGGGCGCCGATGGCGTCATGATCGGTCGCGGTGCTTACGGCGCACCTTGGCAGCCCGCGCGGATTGCAACGTCGCTGGCAACGGGCCATGATCCTGGTGCGCCATCGCTCGAAGAGCAATGCGCGATCGCGCTTGCGCATATCGAAGCCATGCTCGGCCACTACGGCAGCTTCCTAGGCCTGCGCAATGCGAGGAAGCATGTGGCCTGGTACCTGGAGACGAGCGGCGCACCGCCCGCTGTCATCAAGGCCACGCGCCAAAGCCTGTGCACGGAGACCGATCCCGCACGATTGCTCGCGGGACTGGCGCGCTTCTATGCGTCGGTTCCGCATCTCGAAGGGGCGGCTGCATGAGCACCGACCGCACGCCCGAGCGCGCCCCGCCACTGCCGCCCATCACGACGCGGCGCCACATCGAGCACGATGTGCTCGTTGGCGCACTTCCCCACCCGATTATCGTCCTCGCTGCCGACGAGCGCGTGATCTACGCCAATGTCGCCGCAGAGACATTCTTCCAATCGAGCCAGGCCGTTCTCAAGCGCCAGCAGATCGGCTCGATCGTCAGCGACGATTGCCCCCTCATCGCGCTCGCGCGCCAGGTTGCCCGCACAGGCTCGACCGTCAACGAGTACGGCGTGCTGATCTCGACGCCGAAGGTTCAGGCGCCGCGCCTCGTCGACATTTATGGCGGGCCATTGCCCGATGCGCCGGACCTCGTGCTGCTCATGCTGCAGCAGCGCTCCATGGCGCAGATGATCGAGCGCCAGCTCACGCATCGTGCAGCCGCGCGCTCGGTCTCGGGGCTGGCCGCCGTGCTCGCGCACGAGATCAAGAATCCGCTGTCGGGCATTCGTGGTGCGGCCCAACTCCTCGAGCCCTCGCTCTCGGATGAGGATCGCGCGCTCGCCCGCCTCATCTGCGCTGAGACGGACCGCATTCGCAATCTCGTCGACCGCATGGAAGTCTTCGGCGACGAGCGCCCGCTTGCGACCGAGCCGGTCAACATTCACGACGTCCTCGATCACGTGAAGCGGATCGCAGAGAGCGGGTTCGGGCGCGGCATTCGCATCAACGAACAGTATGATCCCTCGCTGCCGCCGATCCCGGGAAACCGTGACAAGCTCGTGCAGGCCTTCCTCAATCTCGTGAAGAACGCTGCCGAAGCCCTGAGCGAGACGCAGGACGGCGGCAGCCGCATCGTTCTCACCACGGCATTCCGGCCCGGCGTCCGGCTTTCGGTGCCGGGTTCTCGCGCGCGCGTCGCGCTCCCCCTCATGATCGAGATCGAGGACAACGGCCCGGGCATTGCCGAGGCCGTGCGTTCCCACCTTTTCGATCCCTTCGTCACGACCAAACGGACGGGCACGGGGCTCGGCCTCGCGCTCGTTGCGAAGATCGTCGGTGATCATGGCGGGATCATCGAGTGCGATAGCGAACCCCGCAAGACTGTCTTCCGTGTGCTCCTGCCCATGCAGGAGCGCACTGGTGACCTGAGCAAGAGAGGCCCATGATGGCACGCGGAACCATTCTCATAGCCGACGACGATGCGGCCATTCGCACCGTGCTGAACCAGGCACTGGCGCGCGCCGGTTATTCGCCACGCGCGACCGGCAATGCCGCAACACTCTGGCGCTGGGTCTCGCAGGGCGAGGGCGACGTGGTGATCACCGACGTGATCATGCCCGACGAGAACGCGTTCGACCTCATCCCGCGCATCAAGAAGGCGCGGCCGGAGCTTCCAGTCATTGTCATGAGCGCGCAGAACACGCTGATGACGGCGATCACGGCGGCGGAGAAGGGCGCCTACGAATACCTGCCGAAGCCGTTCGATTTGCCCGAACTCGTCGGTGTCGTCGGGCGCGCGCTGGCGGAGCCTGGCAGAAAGCGTGAGCGCAGTCCCGAGGGGGACAACGAGGAGCTTCCGCTCATCGGCCGCTCGGCTGCCATGCAGGAGATCTACCGCGTCATTGCGCGCCTCACGCAGACGGATCTCACCGTGATGATCACCGGCGAGTCCGGTACGGGTAAGGAACTCGTTGCGCGCGTGCTGCACGATTTCTCCAAGCGCCGGACGGGGCCGTTCGTCGCGATTAACATGGCGGCGATCCCGCGCGAGCTCATCGAGAGCGAGCTTTTCGGTCACGAGAAGGGTGCCTTCACGGGTGCCCAAGTGCGCACGCAAGGCCGCTTCGAGCAGGCTGAAGGTGGTACGCTCTTCCTGGACGAGATCGGCGACATGCCGCTCGAAGCGCAGACGCGACTTCTGCGCGTGCTGCAGGAGGGCGAGTACACGACGGTTGGGGGCCGCACGCCGATCAAGACGAATGTGCGCATCATTGCCGCCACGCATCGTGACCTGCGTCAGCAGATCCAGCAGGGCGCTTTCCGCGAGGATCTCTATTATCGCCTCAACGTCGTGCCCGTGCGTCTACCGCCGCTGCGCGAACGCGCCGAGGATATCGGCGACCTCGCCCGCCACTTTCTGCGCATCGCGGCCCGCGAAGGCCTTGGGCAGAAAGCGCTGGCGCCGGGAGCTCTGGACCGCCTGCGCAAGCACTCATGGCCCGGTAACGTGCGCGAGCTCGAGAACCTCGTGCGCCGCCTCGCCGCCCTCTACTCGCAAGACACCATCAGTGCCGAAATCGTCGATGGCGAGCTTGCCGAGCTGGCGCCAGCGGCTCACGAGCAGGATGCAGCCGCGGATACTTCGCGCGGGCTCTCGGAGCTGGTGGAGGGCCATCTCGCCCGTCACTTCGCCGGCTTCGGAAAGGACCTGCCGCCGCCGGGCCTCTACCGGCGCATTCTCCGTCAGGTTGAGATGCCGCTGATCACGGCCGCTCTCGCAGCCACGCGTGGTAATCAGATCCGTGCCGCCGAGCTGCTTGGACTCAACCGGAATACGCTGCGCGAGAAGATTCAGAGCCTCGATATTCAGGTCTTCAAGGGTCCGCAGGGCTAAGGCGCGCCCATTTAAACTGGTAGCGGACGCGCTGCCTCGGATGCGGCGCGCCGTCCAGAGTCTATCCACAAAAAGGCTGCCCGCGGCTGGTCACATAAAGGTGTGGCAGGCCTTGTCGCCAGAAAGACACAGTTTGTGTCATATTGGCTGGCACGACATCGAGCCAGGGGTGCTGGGCAGTCGGATCATCAGTCGTGTCATGCCTGATCGAGGCGCGACGATCCCGTTCCAAGCACTTGATGACAGAAGATAAACAAGGACCGTCGGAATTTTCCGGGGCCCTCGGAGAATCGCTCCGGAAGTCGTTGCTGCGCTGCTGCTCCCGGTGGGTCACAGGCCCTCGGGACGCCCCGTGGCATCGTTCGGAACATAAGAGAGCATGGGCGCACAAGACACAACAAATCGACGCTCAATCCTTTCCGGTGTGCCCGAATCGGGGCTGCCGGGATCGAGCCCGCGCGCCTTCTGGCTCGGCCTCGCGATCGTCGTGCTGGCGCTCGTCTCCGGCCTCGCGACCTATCTCATTCTCACCGGATTGACCCCCATCGCGCCGCGCAATGACGTGGTGCTGCTGGTGCTGCTGGTCAACGTGGTGTTGATCATCGCCATGCTGGCCGTGATCGGCGCCCAGGCTTACGGCCTATGGCGCGCTTGGCGCACGCGTCTGCCCGGCGCACGGGTGCATATTCGTATCGTCTTTCTGTTCGCGCTGATCTCCGCCTTGCCGGCATTGCTGCTGGCGCTGGCCGCGACCACAACCTTCTCCCGCTCACTCGACAACTGGTTCGCGACGCGCACGCGGAGCATTGTCGCGAACTCGCTCGATGTGGCACGCGCTTACGTCGCCGAGCACGGGCAAGTGATCCGCACCGACATGGTCAACATGGCCAAGGATCTCGACGATGCGGTGCCGCCTGGTGATGGGGATCCGGGTGGTGATCAGGCATGGCGCAATCTGGTGCTCGCCCAGGCCGGATTGCGCGACCTGACGCTTGTCTCGGTCATCGACGCCCAGGGCAAAGTCATATTCTCGACGAGCATGAACGGGGGCGTCGCCTATGAGCCGCCCGGTGCGGAGGCCATAGCGCAGGTAGAGGCTGGGCAGGTGCCGCTCCTCATGGCGTCCGAGAGCAACCGAATTGCAGCCGTTACCAAGCTCACGCGCTATCCAGGTCATTATCTCTATGGCGCGCGGCGGATCAGCCCGCGTGTGGTCGGCCATTTGAAGCGTACGGAAGCAGGTGTTGCCGAGTACGAGCGGCTGTTGCAGGCGCGTGGCGGTCTCAAGCTCGTGCATGGCATGATGTACTTCATGCTCTCGCTTACGGGTGTGCTGGCAGCGATTTGGGTAGGCCTGTGGTTCGCGAGCCAGCTCGTCGCGCCGATCCGCCGCCTGATCCGCGCCGCGCAACAAGTGGCGACGGGCGACTTGAGCGTCGAGCTGCCGCTCTACCGCGGCGAAGGCGATCTGCGGCGCCTGTCGAACGACTTCAATCTCATGACACGCGAGCTTCACCGCCAGCGCAGCGCACTCGTCGCGGTCAACGATCAGCTCGACGAGCGTCGCCGCTTCATGGAGGCTATGCTCTCGGGCGTCAGCGCCGGCGTCATTGGCATCGACGCGGATGGTGTCGTCCGCATTGCCAATCCCTCCGCCGAACGCCTTCTCGGCATCAAGGCGGACGACATTCTCGGGCGTCCCCTCGTGGAGGCTATTCCGGCGCTCGGTCGGCACTGCTCCGAAACGGCCGAGCAGTTCCAGGCCAAGAACCGCGTCCATGGCCAGATCACCATGATGGTTGGCGATGAAGAGCGCGTCTTCGCTGTCCAGATGACCAAGGAGCAGGCGCAGGGCGGCGAGGATCAGGGGAGCGTCGTCACGTTCGATGACATCACCGAGCTGATCGCGGCTCAGCGTACTTCCGCCTGGGGCGATGTCGCCCGAAGGATCGCCCACGAAATCAAGAACCCGCTGACTCCGATCCAGCTTTCGGCCGAGCGCATCCGCCGCAAGTACGGCCGCGTCATACATGACGACCGCGAGACCTTCGACAAACTGACGGACACGATCGTCCGGCAGGTCGGAGACATCAAGAACATGGTCGACGAGTTCGCGGCCTTCGCACGCGTTCCGATGCCGACATTCGCGCCGCAGGATATCAAGGAGGTCGTGCTGGAGCCGATGATCCAGTATCGCGAGTCACATCCCGCTATCACATACGAGACGGACTTGCCGTCTGATGCGGTCGTCATTCCGTGCGATGGACGCTTGCTCGCGCAGGCTCTGACGAACCTCGTAAAGAACGCAACAGAGGCCGTGCAGACGCGCGCCGAGGCCTCCGATGCGCCGGCAGGCTTTCAGGGCCGCGTGCGCGCCATCGTGACCAAGAATGACGAGCGCGTGACCATCGAAGTCATGGACAACGGTCCTGGTCTGCCCAAGCAGAACCGTTCGCGCCTGCTCGAACCCTATGTGACGACCAAGGGCCGCAAGGGCACAGGCCTTGGCCTCGCGATCGTCCAGAAAATCGTCGAGCAGCACGGGGGAACCTTGGTACTCGATGACGCACCAGCCGGCCCGGATGGCGCCGATACTGGTGCTCGCATCTCCATCACGCTACC
>JAEYYJ010000242.1 GCA_023430845.1 Pseudomonadota bacterium | reverse complement strand
GGCCCATCGTGGGTGCGGCCATCATCATTACGATGCAGAACTATCTCGCCGGCTTCGGCGAGTGGGTACTCGTCATTCAGGGTGTCATCTTCGTCATAACGGTGCTGCTCTTCCGGCGCGGTGTCGTCGGCGAGATTGCCGCGCTCGCGACGCGGCTGACGCGGCGCACCGAACCCAAGGCTTGAGCACACTCTGATCGAATAGAAAGCGCCGGCCAGTGACTTCAGTCCCTGGCCGGCGCGCTTTTCGTTCAGTCCTCAGGCCGGCTGATAGCCGAGCACGGCTTTGATCTCGAGGAATTCCTCGAAGCCGTACTTGCCCCACTCGCGGCCATTGCCGGACTGCTTGTAGCCGCCGAACGGCGCGCTCATGTCCCCAGGTGCGCCATTCAGATTGACCTGACCGGCACGAAGCTGCGAGGCGATCTTGCGCGCATGGCCGAGATCACCCGACTGCACGTACCCGGCGAGCCCGTAGACCGTATCGTTGGCCAGCTCGACGACCTGCTCCTCGCTCTCGTAGGGCAGAATCGAAATCACGGGCCCGAAGATCTCCTCACGCGACACGCGCATATCGGGCTTCACATCGGCAAAGACCGTGGGGCGCACGTAGTACCCGCGATTGAGGCTCTCGGGGCGCCCCGTGCCGCCGGTCACAAGCGTCGCGCCCTCGTCGATGCCCGCCCGGATGAGACCCTGGATCTTGTTGAACTGGACCTCGCTGACGACCGGGCCGAGCACGGTGTCCTTCGCTGTCGGATCGCCGACCTTGAGCCCTTCCGCCGTCGTCTTGGCGACTGCGACGGCCTGACTCTGCAACTCGCGCGGGACGAACATGCGCGTCGGCGCATTGCACGACTGGCCACTGTTGTTGAAGCAGTGCTGCACGCCGGCACGAACGGCTTTCTCTAGGTCGGCATCCCTGAGGATGATGTTCGCCGACTTGCCGCCGAGTTCCTGGTGCACGCGCTTGACCGTGTCGGCCGCAGCCTTGGCGACCGCGATGCCCGCACGCGTCGAGCCTGTGAACGAGACGCAATCCACCTCAGGATGCGATGCGATCGCCTGACCGACGCTCGGTCCATCGCCGTTGATGAGATTGAACACGCCCTTCGGCACGCCGGCAGCGTCGCAGATCTCGGCGAACAGGATGGCATTGAGCGGTGCAATCTCGCTCGGCTTCAGCACCATCGTGCAGCCGGCTGCAATCGCAGGCGCTACCTTGCACACGATCTGATTGATCGGCCAGTTCCACGGCGTGATGAACCCGCACACGCCGATCGCCTCGCGCGCGATGAGCGTCCGCCCTTGCAGCTGCTCGAACTCGTAGTCCTTGAGCACGGCGATCATTTGCGTCAGATGCGCAACGCCGATCGCGGCCTGCGCACGCGTCGCCAGTGTGATCGGCGCACCCATCTCCGAGGAGATCGCCTTGGCCACATCGTCGTAGCGCGCCTTGTACGCTTCGAGAATGCGCTCCAGCAGGGCAATGCGCTCTTCCTTGCTCGTTTGCGAAAAGCTCGCGAACGCCTTGCGCGCCGCCTTCACGGCCCGGTCGACATCCATCGCCGTGCCCATGCTGATCTTCGCGATGGGCTCTTCTGTCGCGGGATTGATCACATCGAGCGTGGCCGGCACGAGCGGATCGACCCAGGCGCCATCGATGTAGAACTTGAGAGTGTTACTCATCCTGTTTCTCCCTTGCTGGGTACGCGACCGAACGCACACCATTGGTGGTTCGGTAGCAGCGTTCTCGTACCTCCAGATTGCCCGAGACCTGAGGCCGCCTCATGTCCGGGTAAACCCTATCGTTATATCTAATCGGATATAGAGCGGAAAGCTCTGTTCGCCGTCTGTCATACGCGCGTCGCGCGACTCTGGTGGGCAGTAGGCTAGATTGCGCATCAGCGAGCCAGGTATGTCCGCCTTCGTTACAATAGCTCTAGTGTTCGTTCTGATGGCCACGGCCATCCACCTCTTGTCCATCGCTCTTGCGGCCCTGCGCTGCAGACGATCAAGAACGCAGGCTCCGCCGCAAGAAATCAGCGTCCCCATCACGCTGGTCCGCACCATTCGCGACATCGATGCGCTGGAAGAGCAGACGCTGCGCTCCACCTTCAACCTGTCCTACCCCGCGTTCGAAGTGCTCTTCTGTGCCGCCTCCGAGAGCCATCCCGCCGTTGCGAGCGTCCGGCGCCTCATGGCCGCCTATCCGCACGTGCGCGCACGCCTGCTGATCGGCGATGATCGCATCAGCGCCAATCCCAAACTCAACAACATGGTCAAGGGCTGGCGCGAGGCACAACACGACTGGATCGTGTTCGCGGACAGCAATCTCATGCTGCCGCCGGACTATCTCCAGCGCGCTCTGTCGGTTTGGACAGCCGACACCGGCGCCGTCTGCGCGCCGCCCATCGGCAGCCAGCCTTCCGGCCTGTGGTCCGACGTAGAAGCTGCCTTTCTCAACACATATCAGGCGCGATGGCAGTACGCGGCCGACAGTATCGGACTTGCCTTCGCGCAGGGAAAAACCATGCTGTTCCGACGCGAGCAGCTCGAAAGCCTGGGCGGCATGGCTGCACTCTCGACCGAGCTCGCCGAGGATGCGGCCGTCACCAAGATCGTTCGCAACGGCGGTTTCCGCGTTCGACTTGCTGGTCCATCGTTCTTTCAGCCGCTTGGGCGGCGTCCGGCCGCACACGTCCTTGCGCGCCAACTGCGGTGGGCGCAGCTTCGCCGCCTGACATTCCCCGGCTGGTTTGCGCTCGAGCCTCTCACGGGCAGCGCCGTTCCGCTCATTGCCGCGGCCATGGCGGCACCAGCTTTGGACATCCCCGCGGAGCTGGCCGTCGCCGGGTTGGCGATGCTTTGGTTCGGCGCCGAGGCCGCCCTTGCCTGCATCGGCGGGTGGCACCTGTCCTGGCGCTCCCCCTTTTCCTGGTTCCTGCGGGACCTGCTCATTCCCATGATCTGGCTGCGCGCCTGGACAGCCGACACCTACGAATGGCGCGGCAATCGCGTTGCGCGCCAGCAGGACGGCTCCATCAGCATGACGACGGAAAGTGCCGT
>JAEYYJ010000017.1 GCA_023430845.1 Pseudomonadota bacterium | reverse complement strand
GACGAGCGGGGGCGCAGCAACTCACGTGTCGGCGTATGGATGGCCTGCGCGGCGAGGCGGACGTTCTCCTGAACCGTAAGCGGTGGAAAAATGTTCGTGCGTTGGAATGATCGGGCGACGCCTGCCTGGGCCATGCGCGGCGCGGAGGTGCTGTCGACAAGCCGACCATCGAGGCGAATTTCGCCGGATGTGGGTTTCAGCTCGCCCGATAGCAGGTTTACGAGCGTGGATTTGCCCGCACCGTTGGGTCCGATCACGGCATGCAGCTCCCCGCGACGGAGCGCGAGCGATACATCGCGTACAGCCGCAAGCCCGCCGAAGGATTTGCTGAGCGCCGTCGTGTCGAGGACGGGTGCGGTCTCCGCTGTCATGGCCGCACCTGCTCATTTGGCGCGGGCGGTTCTCCGTAGGCCGGTAGGATGAAGCGCGGGAGGCGCAGGCTCGCAAGACCGCGCGGCAAGGCCAGCACCACGGCGAGAATAACGAGGCCTTCGAGCAATAGTTTGCGCTCGGCGAGCGCTTGTATTCTGAGGCCGAGATCATCGAGGCCGATAGCGGCGAAGAAGCGGGCAAAGGGCTTGGCATCGCCGACGAGCTGCGGCAGCTCTCCAAGGCTGGTGAATGCCAGCGCGCCGAGGATGGGCCCATGCAACGATTGAAGCCCGCCGAGCAGGATCATCAGCAAGGCTTCGGCAGAGCGATGCCAGCCGACGAGCTCGGGATTCACGAAGGCGCGATGCATCGCCCACATATGGCCTGCGATGCCGGCAAGCGCGCCCGCGATGACGAACGCGGCAAGCTTGTAGCGGTACGTGTCGTAGCCGAGCGCACGCATACGATGCTCGTTGACGCGGATGCCTTCGAGCACGCGGCCGAACAGCGAGCGCAGCAGGAAAGCCAGGAACAAGTACATGGCGACGAGCTGCACGAGCGCGACATAGTAGAGATAAACCGGGCGTTGGCGCCGCGTATAAGTCAGCTCAAGACCGAGGAACGAGAGCGCAGGCCGCGCGAGGTAGGCGCCGTCCGTCCCACCACCGAGCTTCGTGTCGTGGAAGATGAAAAAAATCATCTGCCCGAACGCAAGCGTGACCATGAGAAAGAAGAAGCCGCGCGTCCTGAGCGACAGTGCGCCGACGAGCAGCGCCGCGGCGCCTGCGGTCAGCACCGCAAGCGGCAACGTGATCATGATCGAGAGGCCAGCATCCTCGGGCGTGACAAGGTAGACGGTGTAAGCCGCGAGGCCATAGAAGGCGCCGTGCCCGAGGCTAACGAGGCCCGTGCATCCTACGAGAAGCTGAAGGCTCAGTGCGAGCATGGCGGCAACCAGCGCCGTCGTCGCAAGCTCCACGTAGTAGGTCTGAGCCATGAGTGGCAGCATCGCCAGGGCCAACGCGCCGGTGGCTAATGCAAACGCTCCTTTCGGCGTCGGCAGCATTATGAGCCGGCTCCCTCAGCCGCGTTGACCAAAGAGGCCTGTCGGCCGCCAGAGCAGGACCGCAGCCATGAGGACGTAGATGGCGAGACCGGCAACGGCCGGGACATAGGCCTTGCCGAGCGTGTCGACGAGGCCGATCAGGAGGGCCGACCAGAAGGCGCCGGAGATCGAGCCGAGGCCGCCGATCACCACGACCACGAACGAGATGATGAGGAAACCGTCGCCCATGCCGGGATAGACCGAGTAGAGCGGTGCCGCGAGCACGCCTGCCGTCAACGCGAGCGCGGTGCCGACGGCGAAAACGGTCATGTGTATGCGTCGCGCATCGATGCCGATCACGTCGACCATCTCGGGCTTTTCGGCTGCGGCGCGGATAATGGCGCCCATGCGCGTGCGCTCTATCCAGAGAAAAAGAGCAACGGCGAGCGCGAGACACACGCCGATGACCGCGAAGCGATAGGCTGAGTAGGAAAAGCCGGCGGTGATCGGCACCGAGAAATCGAAGGCCGCCGGTACAGGGACGGAGTAGAAATCATTGCCGACGATGATCGAGCGCGCTTCCTCGAAGAGCAGGATGAGGGCAAAGGTCAGCAGAACCTGATCGAGGTGATTGCGTTTGTAGAAATGCCGGAAAAGCCCCCGCTCGAGCAGCGCGCCGAATGCTGCTCCGGCGAGCAGGGCCACGGGCAGCGCGAGCCATGCCGAGCCGACGCTGCGCGTCACGAGGAAGGCGACATACGCACCGACCATGAAGAGCGAGCCATGGGCCAGGTTGATGATGCCCATGACGCCGAAGATCAGCGTCAAGCCGCTGGCGATCAGGAACAGCAGGAGCCCGTACTGCACCCCGTTGAGGAGCTGCGCGAGAAAGCCGGCGAGACTCATCAATGCCCTCTCAGGCGCGAGCCGAGCGCCGGCGCCTCCCCAGATATGATCTTTGTCATGGTTTGTAGTGCATTCGTGACGCAACCGGAACCCTGTTGCCGCTGAGAGCGGCCCAATGCGAGCCACGCAGCGTGCGCACCCGCGGCATTCAGCATTCGACCAACGAGGCGGTTGCCCCGACCCCGCCGCATACCGATAATGCTGGCCAACAGCAGTCTCAAATTTGGCCTCGGCAGCGGGGCAGGTGACGGGAGCGAAACAGATGTCCGACAAGATCTATGCCGTGCCGGCGGAGTGGGCGAGCCGCGCCTGGGTCGACGATCAGAAATA
>JAEYYJ010000132.1 GCA_023430845.1 Pseudomonadota bacterium | reverse complement strand
GTGCGCATCGGGGAGAAATCCGCATGAGCGTGACCGATGCGAACACTGTTCCGGCCCCGGTCGCGCGCGCTGCGGCCCAGACACCGTTCCAGCGGTTCGTTGCCGATTTCACCGAGAGCCGGCTTGCTACGATCGCATTCATCCTGCTCATCGTGACCATGCTGCTGGCGCTGATTGCGCCCTGGATCGTGCCGCAGAATCCGTACGATCTCGCACAAGTCGACATC
The DNA here is from genome assembly GCA_023430845.1 of Pseudomonadota bacterium. Taxonomy (GTDB): domain Bacteria; phylum Pseudomonadota; class Alphaproteobacteria; order Rhizobiales; family Hyphomicrobiaceae. The sequence goes on along the minus strand of JAEYYJ010000132.1, from coordinate 2,807 downwards.
ATGGACAGCCGCCTGACGCCCGGCACGCCGGCCGCCAGCGGCAAGTATACGCATTGGCTCGGCACGGATGGCGCCGGCCGCGATCTCGTGAGCGCCATGCTCTACGGACTGCGTATTTCGCTCGCGGTGGGCGTCATGTCCGGCGTCATTGCCATGGCGCTCGGCGCGGCGATCGGGCTCATCGCCGCGTATGCCGGTGGTCGCACCGAGAGCATCATCATGCGCATCGTCGACCTGCAGCTTTCGTTCCCGGCGATCCTCGTCGCGCTGATGCTCATCGCGATCCTTGGCAAGGGTGTCGACAAGATCATCATCGCGCTCGTCACCGTGCAGTGGGCGTACTACGCGCGGACGGTGCGCGGCTCCGCGCTCGTCGAGAGTCGCAAGGAGTATGTCGAGGCCGCACGCTGCCTGGGGCTTTCGAATACGCGCATACTCTTCCGCCAGATTCTGCCGAATTGCCTGCCGCCGCTGATTGTCGTCGTCACCGTGCAGACGGCGCACGCGATCTCGCTCGAAGCGACGCTTTCGTTCCTCGGCGTTGGCCTGCCACAGACCGAACCATCGCTGGGGCTGCTCATATCGAACGGCTTCCAGTACATGCTCTCGGGCGAGTACTGGATCAGCTTCTTTCCCGGCCTCGTGTTGCTGATGACAATCGTCGTGATCAATCTCGTTGGTGATCAGCTCCGCGATGTCCTCAATCCGAGGCTCAGCAAATGACGGGGGCGGATGCGCTGAAGCAGGAGCCGACGCTCGCCGTCGACGGGCTCAAGACGCACTTCTTCACCAAGGCCGGCGTGGTCAAGGCCGTCGACGGTGTATCGCTGCACGTCAATCCCGGCGAGATCCTCGGGTTGGTCGGCGAGTCGGGGTCCGGCAAATCGATCACGGGCTTCTCGATCCTCGGCCTCATTGATGCACCGGGCCGCATTGTCGAAGGCTCGATCCGCTACAAGGGCCGCGAGCTCACGACTGCGAACGACGAGGAGCTGAGGTCATTGCGCGGCGATCGCATTGCGATGATCTTCCAGGATCCGATGATGACGCTCAATCCGGTCCTGCGCATCGACACGCAGATGATCGAGACGGTGCGCGTCCACCATCGCGTGAGCCGCGCCGAGGCACTCGAGCGCTCGAGGGCCGCGCTTGCGGAGGTCGGCATTCCCTCGCCCGAGAGCCGCCTCAAGAACTACCCGCACGAGCTTTCGGGCGGCATGCGCCAGCGCGTCGCGATCGCCATCGCCTTCATCAACAAGCCGGACCTCATTATCGCCGACGAGCCGACGACGGCGCTCGACGTCACCATCCAGGCGCAGATCCTCCATCTGCTGGCTGAGTTGCAGCGCGAGCTCCACATGGGGCTCGTGCTCATCACGCACGATCTCGGTGTCGTCGCGCGCATCGCGACACGCGTCGTCGTCATGTATGCGGGACAGGTCGTGGAGACGGGTACTGCAGCGGAAGTATTCGGCGCCCCGCGCCATCCCTACACGCGCGGCCTGCTCGACTGCATTCCCATTCCGGGCAAGACCAAACGCGGCGAGCGCCTCGGCACCATTCCCGGCATGGTGCCCTCCCTCGTCGGGCACATTCAGGGCTGCCACTTCGCTGGCCGTTGCCCGTTCACGATCGACGCCTGCACGGAAGCGGACATCCCCCTCACAGCCGCAGCGGGGAGCGCACATCAAGTTCGCTGCATTCGCGCCGACGAGCTGATGCGCAGCGGCTTTCGCACCACGGAGAGCGTGGCATGAGCACCACCGCCGCCACGCGCATGGACGCAGCAGTCAGCGCATCGAGCGCGCCGCCCATGCTCGAGGCCGCCGACGTCACGCGCATGTTCATGGTCTCGCAGGGCTTCATGAAGCCGAAGAAGCCGCTGCACGCCGTGAACGGCGTCACGCTTTCCATCCGGCAAGGTGAGGTCGTCGGCCTCGTCGGCGAGTCCGGCTGCGGCAAGACCACGCTTGCGCGCATGCTGCTCGGCTTGATGCCGCCGTCGTCCGGCACGCTGAAGATCGACGGCCAGCCACTCACCGGCATGAGGCGCCGCGACGTCGCCCGACTCGTGCAGCCCGTTTTCCAGGATCCCTACTCGTCGCTCAATCCGCGCAAGTCCGTCGGCTCGATCATCGGATTGCCGCTCCGCGTGCAGGGCGGCGTCAGCAGCGCGGACGAGAAAAAGCGCGTCCACGAGATGATGGAGCTCGTCGGCCTCGCGCGGCGGCTCTTCGACAACTATCCGAGCCAACTCTCGGGCGGCCAGCGCCAGCGCGTCGCCATCGCCCGGGCGCTCATCAACCGTCCGCGCATGGTCATCTGTGACGAGCCGACGTCGGCGCTCGACGTTTCCGTGCAATCGCAGATCCTGAACCTGCTGCAGGATCTCCGTCGCGAACTCGGCCTGACCTACTTGCTGATCAGCCACAATCTCGCTGTGGTCGAGCACATGGCCGATCGCGTGGCGGTCATGTACCTCGGCCGCCTCGTCGAGCAGACGGATACCGACACACTCTTTCGCAATCCGCGCCATCCCTATACGGAGGCGCTGCTGAAATCCGTGCTTACACCCGAGCCCGGGCTCGGCGTACCCGACACACAGCTCGGCGCGGCCTATCCGAACCCGCTGAACATGCCCTCGGGTTGCCGCTTTCACCCACGCTGCGCGCGTCGTTTTGGTCCCTGCGACACGATCGTCCCTCGACCGTTGACCAGCGCGGCGGGCATGGTGGAGTGCCACCTCTATGACGACGACGTGAAGAAGGAAGCTGCCGAATGAGTGGGAGCCGCACCGGTGCCATCGC
>JAEYYJ010000130.1 GCA_023430845.1 Pseudomonadota bacterium | reverse complement strand
GAGCAGCGCGAGGACAAGCGCCCGCAGCTCTCGGATTTGCGCGAATCGGGTTCGATCGAGCAGGACGCGGACGTGGTCATGTTCGTCTTCCGCGAGGAATATTACGTCGAGCGCACCAAGCCGAGCGAGGGAACGGCGGAATTCCAGACCTGGATGGACAAAATGCAGATGGTCAGCGGCAAAGCCGAGGCTATCATTGGCAAGCAGCGCCATGGTCCCGTCGGGACGGTGACGTTGTCCTTCGAAGGTCAGTTCACGCGGTTCGGCAATCTGGCGCTTGATCAGTATCTGCCCGAGCGGCACGAGTAAGCGAGAGTTGTGCGTTGTCTGCCCCTGCCGTCACACCCGCCCATGACCCGGGCGCCATAAGTGCCGCCGCGCGCGGCCTGCTGACTGTAGACCTCGCCGGTATCCAGGCGAACTGGCGCTGGCTTGCGGCGGTCGCGCGGGGGGCGGAATGCGCGGGCGTCGTCAAGGCCGATGCCTATGGCATGGGCATCGAACCGGTGGCGAAGGCGCTCTGGACGGCGGATTGCCGGACGTTCTTCGTCGCGACGCTGACCGAAGGGCGGCGCGTCAAGGTCGTGCTTCCGGCGGCTACGGTCTACGTCCTCGACGGGCTCATGCCGGGGACGGCACCGCTCTATCCCACATATGGCCTGCGCCCTGTCCTCGGCAGTCTCGCCGAGATCGAGGAATGGGCCGCCTATTCGCGCAGCGCTGGCACGCAACTTCCTGCTGCCGTGCACATCGACACGGGCATGAACCGGCTCGGCCTGACGGCAGCCGAAATCGAGGCGCTGGCCACGAACCCGGCGCCGTTCGAGGCCTTTTCGTTGTCGCTCGTCATGAGCCACCTCGCCTGTGGGGACACACCGTCATCGCCGATGAATGCGCGGCAGAAGAGTCTGTTCGACGCGCTCAGGGCCAAGTTGCCGCCGGCGCCTGCGAGCCTCGCCAACTCGGCCGGGATCCTGCTCGGCGGGGACTTTCGCTATGACCTCGTCCGGGCGGGTATTGCGCTCTACGGCGGCCGTGCGGTCGAGGGACGGCCCAATCCGGCGGCCAAAGTCGTGCGCGTCGAAGCTCGGATCCTGCAGGTGCGTGCCGCAGCCGCGGGTGAGACAGTCGGATATGGCGCCACATATACGCTGACGCGGAACTCACGCCTCGCGACGATCGCCACGGGTTATGCCGATGGCTTTCTGCGCTCGATCTGCGGGCCAATTGGCCGCCCGCCGCCACCGGCTTACGTCTCGGGCTATCCCGCACCGATCGTCGGCCGCGTGTCCATGGATGTTGTGACCATCGACGTCACGGACATTCCTGCAGCGCATGCGCAGCGCGGTGCGTGGGCAGAACTCATCGGCCGCCACGTGCAGGTGGACGACCTCGCAGACAGCTCGGGAACGATCGGATACGAGGTCCTCACGCGCCTCGGCCCACGCTTTCAGCGCGTCTATATTTCCGGAGAGTAGCTAGCCGGGCTGACCGCCACCACCTCGGGTCGGCAGACTTCCGTCTTCCGGAAGGATGCGCAGCAGGAATTCCTCGAGCGTCTGCCCAACGGCCTGAAGGTACGGCAACGACACCGAGTCCCGGACCCATTCGACCTGCGTGGCGGGATCTGGCGCCCAGAACTTCACGTAGAACATGTACAGGATCACGAAAATGATGAAGCCGCGCGCGGCACCGAAGATCAGGCCGAGCAGGCGGTCGATCATGCCGACGCGGCTGTCGAGTATGGTGTCCGAGAGGCGCGACGTGACGAGGTGCACGACGATCAGCACGATCAGGAATATGATGCCGCCGACCACGACCTGAGCGACGATGACCGGCGCCTGGAACTGCTGTGCGATCTGCTCGGCGGTGGCCTTGTGATAAAAGACGAAATAGACGGCCGCTGCGAGCGCTGCGATCCATGAACTGATCGAAAGCAGCTCGCGCGTCAGGCCGCGGTACATGGCGAGCAGCCCGGAGATCAGGGCGATCGCAAGCACGGCCGCGTCGAGATAGGTCAAGGGGCCAAGCATCGAACAAAGTCCTCGTAATGTGCTGCAGTGATAACTTCGGCCGCGTGTGTGTGCCTGTCGAAACGCTCGGCGCACTCTAGTCGAAGGTGACGACGGATCAAGACGTGCTCCGCGCTCTCCTCACGTGACGTGTTGAAGCTTGTCGGCGGGCGGGGCGCGCTCCGGGGCGTTGAGGTATGGGGCAAATAATCCTGCGGTCGGAGATACGCCACGATGGCTATCGCCGCGCATCCGACCGCAAGTCTATCCGCAATAAGGCCGTTTTCGCGGCAGGATGTGCAGCTCAGCCCGGCGTCAGGCGCAAGAGCTGGCCGTTGGTCTGGTCGGTGAGGATCCATACAGCCCCATCCGGCCCAACCCGGACATCCCGAATACGCGCGCCGAGATCGACCAGCAACCTTTCCTCTGCAACGATCTTCTCGCCCTCGAGCACGAGCCGCGAAAGCTGGCGCGCCGCCAGTCCGCCGACGAGGAGGTTACCCTTCCAGGCAGGGAACAGGTCACCCGTGTAGAACGCGGCGCCGGAAGGCGCGATCGAGGGATCCCAGTAATAGACTGGCTGCTCGAGGCCGGCCTTCGTCGTACCCTCGCCGATCGCGGCGCCCGAGTAGTCGCGTCCGTAGGTGATGATGGGCCATCCGAAGTTGAGGCCTTTGCGTACGACATTGACCTCGTCACCGCCGCGGGCGCCATGCTCGGCTGTCCAGAG
>JAEYYJ010000006.1 GCA_023430845.1 Pseudomonadota bacterium | reverse complement strand
GGCGCCGGCATGGTCATGATGGAATCGACCAAGGTCGCGCGGAACGGTTGCGGCACTGTCGGCGACACGGGCCTGTGGGACGACAGTTTCATCGAGGGCTTTGCGCGCTGCGCGACCTTCATCAAGCAGCAGGGCGCCACTGCCGCCATCCAGCTCGGGCACTCCGGCCGCAAGGCGCGTCTCTCGCGCCCCTGGGAAGGCGGCAAGCCGCTCAAAGGCGACGAGCCCGAAGTCTACGACTGGGAAGGATGGGAACTGATAGCCCCTAGTGCGGTGCCGCATTCCGACAAATCGCCTGTACCGCGCGCGCTCTCGCACAACGAAGTACGCGATATGGTCGGCAAATGGGGCGACGCGGCCGTTCGCGCCGACAAGGCCGGCTTCGATGTGCTGGAGATCCACGCAGCGCACGGCTATCTCGTCCACCAATTCCTCTCCCCGATTGTGAACCAGAGGACCGACGAGTACGGCGGCAACGAGATGAACCGCATGCGCTTCGCGCTCGAGATTGCCGAGCACGTGCGTTCACTCTGGCCGGCGGAAAAGCCGCTCTTCATGCGCCTCTCTTGCGAGGACGATGCGGGCTTTGGACCGGCGGAGAGCATTCGCCTCTCGCGGATGCTGAAGGAGAAGGGCGTCGATGTGATCGACTGCTCTTCCGGCGGCACGCTGACGCACTCGCCCATGGATGGCGAGCGCTCCAAGAAGTACGGCTATCAGGTGCCCTATGCCGAAGCGATCCGCAGGGAAGCCGATATCAAGACCATGGCCGTTGGTCACATCGTCCATGCCGATCAGGCAGAAGCGATCCTGCGCGAGGGCCGCGCCGACCTGATCGCACTCGCCCGTGAGATCATGTACAATCCCAACTGGGCCATGGATGCCGCGCAGAAGCTCGGCGCCGATCCGGATTTTCTGCTCGTGCCGCCGCCCATGCGCTACTGGCTCGCCAAGCGCGCGAAGTCGGCATTCGAAGGCAAACCCTCGACATGGTCCAAGGGCCTCGGTGACCACTAGTCTAGGCGCGCTACTGGCGCGCGCCCATGGCCTTTGTCTGATCGGTCAGTGTTTCGAGTGCCGCCCACGCGTTCACGCGCCCGACGCCGAACTCGTCGTCTGTCCCACTCGCCCCGAGGTCCTCAGCCGTCTCTGCAAGGGCCCGAAGCACATCCTCAGGCTCCAGCCCCGGCTCCTTCTCGAGTAAGAGCGCCATGATGCCGGACACGTAGGCCGCCGCCATGGAGGTTCCGGACATGAACATGTGACCGTTCCGCAGCCCCGGCACGAGAATATCGACGCCCGGCGCCGCAAACGTAATGTACGATCCATGATTGGCGTGCGTGTAGAGCCGCTGGCCACTATCGAGCGCCGTCACTGCAATGACGTCCGGATAGGCGGCCGGATACGATGGTGCGGCGTCGGGGCCGCCGTTGCCGGCGGCAGCGACAAGCATGACCTTGCGGCGAGCGGCCGCCGCAACCGCGCGCTCGATGACGGGATCTCGCCCGCCGCTGAAACTCAGATTGACGATCTGCGCGCCGCGCTGCACGGACCAGTCGAGCGCGCGCAGCACGATGAAGCTTGTCGACTGCGGCAGATCCCGCTTCGGCACCGCGAAGAAAGCCCGGACCGCGAGCAAATTCGCATCGGGCGCAATACCCGTCACGAGACCGCGCGCACGGATGATGCCGGCAATGGCTGTACCGTGGACGTCCGGCTTGGCGTCCTTGCCGTCCGTCGCGTCGAACGTCTCACTAATCGCACCTTTGAGATCGCTGTGCGTTCGGTCGATGCCGGAATCGATCACCGCGATCTTGACACCGCGGCCGGTCGAAAGCTCGTGCGCTCGCTCGGCCCCAACCATGTCGAGAGCGTACTGCGCGGCGCGCGCAGCGCTGCCTGCCCCGCTTTGGCGCTGATAGATCATATTGGGCTGGACCAGCATCACGCGGGGATCCGACGTGAGTGCGGTGATCACCGTCTGCACTGAGCGCCGGTCGTCGATGCGATAGACCTGCGCGCGAGCGTCGAGCAGCGGCACATCCGTGCTGCTCACGAGACGGAGACGATGCGTGCTCGCGATCTGCCCCGCCGCTGCGCCCGGCTGGCTCGCGGCAACGAGCACGAGCACCTGCCGCGCAACGGAAAGATCCGACGCTCCTGCCTGCGCCGGCGGCGCACGCTCCTGACGCGTGCCGGAAGCGCGCGGCGGCGGGCCGCTGTCACCGCCCCCGGGAGGAGGAATGAGAACGATGGGTGGAATGCGCCCGCCGCCCGGCGGCGAGCGATCCGGGCAATGGCGGCGTCCCATGCGATCCATGCGGCATTTGGAGTCTTCTACCGTCTTGCCGGGGCATCGCGGGCGGCCGCGCACCCCGCACGTCGGCTTTCTGTCATCCGCCGTCTTGCCGGGACAAGGTGGCCGCCCCTTCACGCCGCAGCGCGGCGCGGACTTCTTGCCGTCTGTGAACTTGCCCGGACGAGGACGGCGAACCTTGCGTCTTTCCTCGTCTTCCTGCTGCTTGGCGATCGCGCCGATCACCCCCTGAATAACAAGGTTCGGAACGACGGAAGAGCCACCACCGCCACCTCCGCCGCCTCGCCCGCCTCTGTACTGCCCATCGCGCCCGCCACGGCTCTGCGCCTCCGCCTCCGTGTACGACGCGAGGCCCAGGAGCACCGCGAGCGCGGCCAGTGCAAGTGTTCTAGAGAACGAGACAAGGACCATGGCTCTTATCCACTTCTCATCGGCACTTCTGATCGAGCGCCCGTCGACGCATCAGCGACCTGTCATCACAGCCCTGATGAGATCCTTTCGCGCAAGGATCGCATCAAAACGCCGCCGCTGCTCGTCTCCCGTCGCTTCGTCCTCGAAGCGGACATTGTAGAAACCGCCCGGCAGCGGACCATCGACGACACGCAGGCGGTTGTCGGCAAGCAACCGCGAGATTTCCGTCATCGACGCTTTGTCGGTAAAGGCGATCAGCGCGCCGGGCGTTTGTCCGGCCTCGATGCCAGGCCGCGAAGCCGTCTGGTAGCTGCCGCCATCATGCGTCAGAAGCGTCCCGAGAGCCGCCGCCTGCAGGCAGATGATAACCGCCGCAGCAGCCGCTGCCCAGCGCACTGCGCCGGGCGTAGGGGCGTCGAACAGACCCTTCACGCCATCGATCATGTTCGCGAGCCAGGATCGAGCGGCACTGCCTCGCGTCGCCGTGCGGGCGAGCAGCGCATCTGCGGAGGCAAGACGGGGACGAATAGCCTCGTTGTCCTCGACCGTCGTCCCGCGTTCCTCGGCGATGAGATTGAGCTGGTGGCGCATGTCGGGATGCTGCTCGAGATAAGCCTCGACCCGCGCCGTGTCGGCCGCATCGAGCCGGCCCGTCATGTACCACGGGAGGAGCATCTCGATCTCCTCGCGCTCGGAAAGTCGTTCGTCGGTCCCGCTCATGGCCACCCTCTGTCGATTCCTGCTGCCGCCAGCAGCTCCGAGAGTTTCTTTCGTGCGTAAAACATCCGCGTCTTCACCGTGTTCAGCGGAATGCCCAAAATCTCGCTCACCTCGTTGATCGACTTTTCGTGGTAGTAGACGAGGTCGATGATCGTGCGGTGCTCGGCCGACAGCTCGGCAATGCACCGCCGCATCTGCGCGGCCTTATCGAGCTTCTGCGCAACCACTTCGGGATTATCGCCGTCGTCCGCGATGGCGCCCGCAGCGTCGTCGTCGATCGCTTCCTCCCGGCGTCGGCGTAGAACGCTGACAGCGCGATTGTGGGCGATCGAGAGCAGCCATGTGCCAACTGACGAACGGGCCTCGTAGCTCGCCGCGTTTCGCCATGCCTCGAGAAAAACCTCATTTGTCACCTCCTCGGCGACGGCTTCCCGGCGAACGATACGCAATACGAACCGGTAGACGCGTAGCTGATGTCGTCCGAGGAGCGCCCGCAAGGCCACCTGGTCCTGGTCCGCGATCCGAGTGATCAGGGTCCGGTCGTCCGTTTGGTCCTGCATTGCGCAACCTGGATCTATTGGCTCTGTCGCAGCGAGATGAAAATTGGTTCATTCAGTCTGGCGAAAATTTATTGAGGGTCCACCAGCAACCCACTCCTGCCCGAAATGAGCGGGCCGAACCACATTCTATGACATGATTTCGGCTGCTTGCGGTTAATTGCCCGAGCACCACGGTCGGCACTCGGGCCTCTGTCGGACTGGACGCCCGAAAGGTTCGGATCGAGCAGAAGTCTAAAGGAACTTTGGACTTGTAATTTACATCCCGCCCAGCCGCGAACTGAGGTGAATTCAAGTCCGTTGCGTTATGCCGGATCGAACAGTTTGAGGCCGATCACGCCGGCGACGATCAAGCCGACGCAAGCCATTCGCGCGAGCGAGCGCGGCTCGCCGAGCAGCACGATCCCGAGGATGAGGGCGCCAGCCGCACCGATCCCGACCCAGACGGCATAGGCTGTGCCGACCGGCAGTGTTCGCGCGGCAAGCGCCAACATGTACATGCTGACGACCATGGCCGCGATCGTCCAGACCGAGGGCCAGAGCCGGGTGAAACCTTCCGTATACTTGAGGCCGACGGCCCAACCGATCTCCAGAATGCCGGCGACGATAAGCAATGTCCAAGCCATGGTGACGATCTCCACTTAATGGGGTCGTCCCCACAGGAATGCCGCGATGGCACCAGGGTCGTCCCTGGCCAGAAGAGATATAGAGCCTCAGCGGCACAATGCCAGGGCCTCAGGCGACTGGGACCTCTGCATGCGTCAGCCCAAGAAGCGCCGGCTCGGGATCGCCGATCAGGAACGTCGGCACGCGCGACATGCGGGTGCGCATCGGCCCCTTGTCTTCGAAGGACGCGCGGAACGCTGCGAGTTTGCCGATTTCGAACCAGCCTCGAATGACGCTGCCGCACAGGAAAGCGCCTTCCCATGAGGCAGTCGCCAACACGAGATCGCCTGTGATGCGACCCAGCAGGCGCGCCATCAAGGCCGCGGTGTCGGCCGCCGATGGATCGATGGCGATCGCCGAAAAGACTTCATCGGCCGATCGAGGTACGCGCCCGTTGCCGGCGAGCGCTTGGTAGAGGCGCCCGATGCCCGCACCCGAAAGAATGTCCTCGACCGTCAACCCGGCGCGGAGAACGGCCGCCTCCTCGGGCGTCGCGGACGCTAGAGACATGTGACCGGCTTCACCGGCCGCAATTGCCCATCGACCCGCACCGGAGCGCACCGCCGTCGCGGCGCCAAATCCCGTGCCGACATTGACGGCAATGCGATTGCCGCTCAATGCCGCGCGCCCATCGCCGCCGAGCGGTATCACGTCACCGGATCGCAGATGCGGCAGCAGAAGACCGACCGCTGCGAGGTCGTTTACGAGCACGACGGGCACACTGCCCAGATACTGGGAGACGTCCGACGATGAAATCGACCATGCGGCATTCGTGAGCTGAACGGCACCGGCATCGACCGGCCCCGCCGCAGCAATGCACGCGCTGTCGCACCAGTCCTCGACGGAGCCGAGGCCGACGTCGGCGATATAGTTGGAAAGTGCGCTCGTGAACGAGGCTGCTGCCGCTGTCGGATAAGTCTTGATCTCGCTCAGATCGCCGGGCCCAGCGCTGATGCCGAAGCGGCAGTTGGTGCCGCCCACATCCGCGACGATCCGGCGGCGGTTCATGAACCGCGCTCCGCCGCTTTGAGGGCATCGAGAAACGTCTCCCGCCAGCGCGTGACGTTGTTCGTCCTGACGCGCACGAGCAAGCTCTCGTAGCGCTCCCGGCGCTCCGCGGCCGGCATGGTCAAGGCCGAATGCAGTGCTTCGGCCACCTCGTCGGTGTCATAAGGATTGACAGCAATAGCTTCCACTAGATCCTCGGCCGCGCCGGCAAACTTGGAGAGGATCAGCACGCCCGGATCTTCCGGATCCTGGGACGCGACATATTCCTTGGCGACGAGGTTCATGCCATCGCGCAGCGGCGTCACAAGACCAACCTGGCTCGCGCGGAAGAGCGCTGCAAGGGTCGGTCGCGGGATGGCGCGATGGATGTAGCGCACGGGGGTCCAGTCGAAGTCGCCGAACTCACCGTTGATCGAGCCGGACAACCCTTCGAGCTCCTGGCGGATGTCGGTGTAGGCCTCGACTTCCTCGCGTGTCGGCGGCGCGATCTGCATCATGGTCACGCGCTTGCGCAGATCCGGATAGAGTTCGAGCAGACGTCTGAATGCGCGCATCCGCCCGGGCAGGCCCTTCGTGTAGTCCAGGCGGTCCACCCCCATGACGAACATGTTCGCCATGCTGCGCCGCTGCAGGCGCGCCATATGCGCATCGGCATCAGGCGTGTGCGCCATCTCGTAGACCGAATCAGGATCGATGCCGATGGGAAACGCGCGCGCAATGACTGTTTTGCCGAATGCACGGACGCGGTCCTCGCCAAGCACCTCACCCTCGGCGTACTCGACAGCGTAGCGGATGAAGTTCGCAGCATCATTCGATGTCTGAAAACCGACGACATCATAGTCGAACATGACTTCCGCAAGCCAACCGTGCTCCGGAATGGCCGTAAAGAAGTCAGGCGATGGAAAAGGTATGTGCAGGAAGAAGCCGATCTTCTCCTTCACACCTTGATCGCGCAGCTCCTTGGCGAGCGGGATCAGATGATAGTCGTGCACCCAGATGAGATCATTGGGCTCGACGAGCGCGGAAAGCGACTGCGCAAGCCGCTGATTGACGCGCCGGTAGCCTTCCAGAAACACGTGCTCGAAGTTCGCGAGATCGAGCCGATAGTGGAAAGTCGGCCAAAGCGCGCGGTTCGAGAACCCGAGATAGTACTCCTCATAGTCGCGGCGCGTCAGCGGGATGGTTGCAGTGCGAATGCCGTTGTGTTGCTGCAGCTTGATACCAAGCCCGGCATCCTCGTCGACGGTCGTGCCGTCCCAGCCGAACCAGAGCCCGCGCCCGCGCTGCAAGGCATCCTCAAGCGCAACCGCCAGTCCTCCCGACTGCACGGCCTTGTCAATATCGGCAACACGATTGGAGGCGACAATCAGACGGCTCATACGGTCGACTCCCAATGTCTGGAGAGCCTCACGGCTCCGTTGATAATGCCCACCATGGAATAGGTCTGCGGAAAATTCCCCCAAGCTTCGCCTGTGGTCGCGTCCGTATCCTCGGACATGAGACCCAACGAATTTCGCGCTGCGAGCAGGCCCTCGAAGATCTCGCGCGCCTGCTCACGCCGGCCAATACGCGACAGCGCATCGAGACGCCAGAAGGCACAGACATTGAAGGCCGTCTCGGGTGCGCCGAAATCATCGGGCTCCTCGTAGCGCATCATGAAAGGGCCGCGCGCCAGGGTCTTCTCGAGCTGATCGACTGTCGAGACGAAGCGCGGATCCTTCGGATCGATCATATCGACTTCGGCCATGAGCAGTACGCTCGCATCAAGATACTGACCGCCGAAGCTCTCGACGAAGGCCTTGCGCTTGTCCGACCACGAGCGTTCCAGAACCGTTGCCTTGATCTGATCGGCGCGCTGGCGCCACATCGACGCGCGATCGGCAAGACCGAGATGATGGCCGATCTTCGCGAGGCGATCGCAGCCGGCCCAGCACATGATCGCGGACGACGTGTGCGGGCGTTCGCGCGTCCTGAGCTCCCACATGCCGGCATCCGGCTTGTCGTGCAGCAGGAAAGCCTGCTCACCGACGGTCTCGAGCCGAGCGTACTCGACGGCGCCGGCTTGCATGAAGAGACGCCGGTCGACGAACGCCTGCGCCGCGCCGAGAATCATGTTGCCGTACGTGTCGTGCTGGAACTGACGATAGGCGAGATTGCCGGCGCGCACAGGCCCCATGCCGCGATAACCGGGAAGTGCCGCGATCTCCTTCTCGGTAAGCTCCTTCTCGAGCCCGATGCCGTATACCGGCTGGATGTGCCCTTCGCGCGCATCCGCGACGATGTTCATCATCCAGCGGAAGTAGTGCTCCATGGTGCGCACGGCGGCGAGCGAATTGAGTGCGCGCACGACGAAGAAGGCATCGCGCACCCAGCAGAAGCGATAGTCCCAGTTGCGCGCCGAGCCTGCAGCTTCAGGAATGCTCGTCGTCATCGCGGCAACGATGGCGCCGGTCGGCTCGTAGCTGCATAGCTTGAGCGTGATCGCGGCACGGATCACTGCATCCTGCCATTCGAGCGGCAGGGCGAGACGATGCACCCACTCGCGCCAGTATTGCGTCGTGCGCTCCTCGAAGTCGCGCGCCGTCTCGGCAACGCCCGTCGTCAGCGTCTCGTCGGGGCCGAAGATCAGATTGATCTGGTCATCCAGATTGAAGGCGGTCTCGGCGACGATGTAGTCGATCGGCGCATCCGTCGTGAGACGCAACGATACGCCTGAACTGATGTAGCGAATGTGGTTCGAGCCGTACGCGGCGAGCGGCGCTGCACGGCCATACTCGTAGCGCGGCTTGACTTTGATTCTGATACGCGGGCTCCCTCGCAGCGGTTTGACGCGCCGGACGAGCGTCTGCGGGCGGAAACGCCGCCCCATCCAGATGAAGCGAGGAGCGAAATCAATGATCTCGATGGCGCCGGATGGCCCTTCGATCACCGTGCGCACGAGCGCGGTGTTGACGATATAGCTCTGGCTGAACGACGTCGCATCCAGGAGCTCGATCTCGAAACTGCCGTCGCTTGGATCCTGCGTGCGCCCGCCGAGAAGCGCGTGAAAGACCGGATCTCCATCGAAGCGCGGAAAGCAGCTCCACACGATGCGTCCACGCCGGTCGATGAGCGCGCTGATGCAGCAGTTGCCGACGAGGGCAAGTTCAAGCGAGGTCTTTTGCGCAGCAGCGGTATCAGTCATTGGACACCTCGCTCATGAAGTTCAGCGAGGTCGCGTGCAGCCAATCGAGGAATAGAGCCGTCCCGTCTGCACGGTACTGCGCGATCGTCGCACCGGGACCGATCTTCACGGAAATGCCCTCGAGTTTGTTCACGGCGGCAAAAGCGTCCTCATCGGTGACGTCATCACCGGCGAAGAATGGGCGCCGTCCTGCGAAAGGCGTCTCTTTGAGGAAATCGAGGATTGCGGTTCCCTTGTCGGCGAGAGCAGGCTTGGCCTCGAACACCATCTTACCGCGCTTGATCTGAATACCGCGGGTGATCGCGGCAAGCTCGTCCATGGCCTTGCCGCACGCAGCTTCGAGATCGGGACGCGTGCGATAATGGAGCGCGACGGCATTGGATTTGCGCTCGAGCAGCAAACCCGGCTCGCTGAGCACAAGCGGCGCGAGTAGCAGCTCCGCATGGCGCAGAAATTCCTCGTCTACGGGTGCAGCATGATTTTCGCCCGAGAGCGTGCGCCGCGTGAGACCATGGACACCCGCCGCAGGCAGTCGCAGAGGCGCCAGCATGCTGTCGAGATCTGCAATATCGCGCCCCGTGATCACGGCAACAGCGCCTCCGGTCGCATCAGTGAGCCGGCTCAGTGCATCGCGCGTCCGCTCGTTCAATCGCACTGCATCCGGGCGCTCGGCAAGCTCGACGAGCGTGCCGTCGAAGTCGAGAAAGAAGGCGATTTCGTCCGGCACTTTCAATATCGGTAAGGACATGGGAATGGAAACGACGCTCTCCTTCGATTGGCCCGCTTCTTGATAGATAGCGTGACGTTTGGCAGCATCCGAACGGATGGCACTACGGCTGTGGGCTTACGCCGAAAGGAACGATCCGCGCCTCGAAGCGCTGCTCCTCCTGCGAGAGAATGGACATGATGTAGTTGCACCGCATTGCGGTCGCTCTGAGCATGTTAGTTTGAACCGCATTGGAAGGGCAAGCAAGCACCCCCGGCGCACCCGACGGCCATCCATGGGTCGGCCGGCGCGCCAAATGATGCAACGCTCGCGAGCCGGAAATAGTTCCAAGCACGCGATATGAAAAGGTTGCCGGAAAGCGAGAAATGAAGGCTCTTACCATCGGAAGCGCGATGATCGACACGATCGCGATCATCGAGTCGAGCCGCATCGAGCGCATGACGATGCTCAATGCGGAGACATCCTTTCTGCTGCTCGCGGAAGGCCACAAAACCGAAGCACTCGAAATCTCGACCCACACCGGTGGCGGCGCCGTCAACGCCGCGGTTGCAATGGCGCGGCTCGGCCTCGACGTCGCGACGCTCGCCAAGCTCGGCCGCGACCAGCGGGCTGAAACGGTTCTCGCGAGCCTCATGCAGGCAGGCGTCTCGACGCGCTGGATCGGTCGCGACGAGCGTGCCGCAACTGGCGCCGCGGTCATGGTCTCCTCGCATGAGCGCAATGCCGCGATCTTCACGTTCCGCGGGGCCAACACACTGCTCGAGGACAGCGACCTGAAGTCCGATGCCTTCGAGGTCGATCTCGTGCACGCATCCTCGCTCTCGAACCGATCGGCCGATCGGCTGCCGCGTATTCTTGCCGAGACCAAGCGAACCGGCGCCTTCCTCTCGACAAATCCCGGCATTCGTCAGCTCTCTAGCCGAGGCGTGGCGCTGCAGGACGCGCTCGGAAGTATTGATCTCCTCGTCGTCAACAAGATCGAGGCGTCCGCGCTCGTCCCAATGATTGCAGGCAAAATCGGCGAAGGCGGCCCGCCGCTCGGCGCCGACAGCGAGGAGCCGCCGGGCACGCTCGCGCGCCAGGGTCTCACGGGTGGCGGCTATCACCTTGGCCTTCGCTCGTTCTTCACCGCGCTGCGTGATGCCGGCGCGCGCTATGTCCTCGTGACGGACGGATCGGCCGGCGCCTACCTCGCAGATCGGGAGGTCATCCGCTTCTGCCCGGCGGCACCGACGACGGTCGCCGGCACTGCCGGAGCCGGCGATGCCTATGCAGCAACGCTCGCGACGTTCCTCGCGGAAGGTCGCCCGCCCGAGATTGCCATGCGCGCGGCAGCACTCAACTCTGCCGCGGTGGTTGCCTATGTCGACACGCAGAGTGGCCTCCTCGACCGCGCCGCGCTCGACGCGGCTTTGACCGCCAGCGGCGAGGCACTCGGCGTGAGCCATTGGCGGATCTGAGCACCGTCCAACTGCCATAAAAGCGCCCATTCCCGCCCGAAAATCCGGCAGTTTCCGCCTCTTGCGATTATTGTGCAGCGCACACAAGATGCCGCGATGAATGATCGTGCGCCACTGCACATCCTCGTCATCGACGCCAACCGCATCCGCGCCTCCATCATCGAGGAGGGGCTCAAGGAGGCGGATCAGGCACGCGTGACCGTGATCGACGAAGCCAAGGGGCTCATGCGCCGGATCGTTGAGCTCGATCCCGACGTGATCGTCATCGACCTCGAGAGCCCGAACCGCGATGCGCTTGAGCACATGTTCCAGGTCTCGCGCGCCGCGAAGCGACCGGTCGCGATGTTCGTCGACCGCACGGATGATGCCTCCATCGAAGCGGCCATCGATGCAGGCGTCTCGGCCTATGTCGTCGACGGCCTCAAGAAGGAGCGCATCAAGCCGATCCTCGACACGGCCATCCGCCGCTTCCGCGCCTTCGAGCGCCTGCGCGAGGAGCTCGCTCAGGCACGCAGCGAACTCAGCGAGCGCAAACGCATCGAGCGGGCCAAAGGCATACTCATGCGCACGCGGGGCCTGAGCGAAGAGAATGCCTATGCGCTCCTGCGTTCGACAGCCATGCAGAAGAACAAGCGTATCGCCGAGATTGCCGAGATCCTGATCACGGCAGCCGATCTGCTCGGCGAGGAGGAAAGCACATGAACCGCGCACCCAGAGCCGGTGATCCAAACCTCGTGCGCATCGGCTTCATGCCACTGACGGACTGCGCGCCGGTCGTCGCAGCGAGCATGCTCGGCTTCATGGAAGCGGAGGGCCTCCGCGCACATCTCACGAAAGAAGCTTCCTGGGCGACGTTGCGCGACCGCATTGCTGTGCGCCATCTCGATGCCGCGCACATGCTCGCGCCTATGCCGATTGCCGCGTGCCTCGGCCTGACGCCGCTTGCCGATGACCTCATCGTGCCACTCATGCTCGGCTTTGGCGGCAATACGATCACCGTGTCGCGTACTCTGTGGGCCGACCTGAAGGCTGCAGGAGCGCCGACACACCTTGATGCCGAGGGCACGGCGCGAGCGCTCGCGGAGGTCGTTGCTCAACGACGGCGCAAAGGCGTGGCAAAGCTGGTCTTTGCCGTCGTCCATCATCACTCGGCGCACACGTATCAGCTCTCCTATTGGCTTGCCGCAGCCGGCATAGTCCCGAATGTCGAGATCGACATCGTCGCTGTGCCGCCACCGCTGATGCCGGCCGCGCTTGCCGCCGGGCAGATCGACGGTTTCTGTGCCGGCGAACCTTGGGGCAGAATCGCATCCGTTGGCGGTTCCGGACGCTGTATCACTACGAACGTCGCCATATGGTGCGCGAGCCCCGAGAAGGTTCTCGGCGTGGCACAGGATTGGGCCGAAGCAGATCCTGAACGCCACTTTCGCCTGATCCGCGCGGTCTACCAGGCAGCCGTGTGGTGCGATGATCCTGCAAATCGCATGGAGCTTGCGCAGCTCTTGTCGCGTCCCGAGATCTTCGACCTGCCGGAGGAGATTCTGCTGGCCAACCTCGACGGTCGCATCGCACTCGATGATGGCGAAGAAATGCGCGTCGATGGCTTCCTGAACTATTCGGCATCCGCGGCCAACTTCCCTTGGAAGAGCCACGCGGCATGGTTCTATGCGCAGATGGTTCGCTGGGGCGAAACGAAGATGAGCGCGGAAGGCTACGCACGCGCGCAGTCCACTTACCGACCGGACCTCCATCGCGCTGCGCTGGCACCGCTCGGCGTGCCGTTGCCGACAGCAAATGCCAAAGTCGAAGGATCGCTTGACGTCGAGACTCCGGTGCCGTCGACCGTGGGACGGCTTTTCATCGCGCCTGACCGCTTTTTCGATGGTGCCATCTTTGATCCCGAGCGTGTCGAAGACTACCTCGCGGCGGCGCCCGTCAAAACGACGGAGACGCCGTGATAAGCAGCCTCGTTGCGCTGCACAATAAGCGCGCAATCGCCCGAATTCCAGGCGTACTCAACACGCTCTCCGGCATAACCACTCACCTTTCATTTCCGCATTAAGCGGCTGATCTAGAAACGATTTTAGGAACCCTCCGGAACTGGCACGCTTCCTGCTAAGTAGGTTAATCAAAAGCCAGTCCCAGTTTCCCAGCCCAACGACGGGCTACCGGCAGCGGCGCCGACATGACGAGGGCCTTCATCGAAGGCCGAGAGTTCATGTCGCGGCGCTTTTTTTTTCCGTCCAGAGCCGGACGAAGCGTCTCCAGGCAAAACGGGAAATTCGGACGGCCCCATGCAGCAATGCGTTCAACCGCGAGGCAGGAGCAAGGCATGCCCAAATCAAAAGGTCCGAATTCCGTCATTCGTACCGCCACCACCGCTTCCACGATCGATCGCCGCACACTGCTGCGGCAGGCATCCGCTACGGCCGCGACGGCTGCGCTCTTCTCATCCATCAAGGCAGCATTTCCCGGTGGCGCATTCGCACAAGCGGCCGGCCCCGAGGTCAAGGGCACGAAGCTCGGCTACATCGCGCTCACTGACGCTGCACCACTGATCATCGCGAAGGAAAAGGGCTTCTACGCAAAGCACGGCCTCCCCGACATGGATATCGCGAAGCAAGCCTCGTGGGGTGCGACGCGGGACAACATGGCGCTCGGCACCAAGGCCAACGGCATCGATGGCGGCCACATCCTGAGACCAAAACCGCACCTCTATGCGACCGGTAAGGTCATGCAGAACAATCAGCCCTTGCCTATGTACACGCTGCTTGGCCTGAACGAGGACTGCCAGGGCCTTTCGGTCTCCAACGAATACAAAGATCTCAAGGTCGGCACCGATTGCTCGGCGCTCAAGGATGCATTCGCGAAGAAGGTGGCCTCGGGCAAGGAGGTCAAGGTCGCGATGACTTTTCCCGGCGGAACGCACGATCTCTGGATTCGATACTGGCTCGCAGCGGGTGGAATCGATCCCGACAAGGACGTGTCGACCATCGTCGTTCCGCCCGCGCAGATGGTGGCGAACATGAAGGTCGGCAACATGGACGCGTTCTGCGTCGGCGAACCCTGGAACGAGCAACTTGTCAATCAAGACATCGGGTTTACGGCCGCCACCACAGGGGAGGTTTGGTTCAAGCATCCCGAAAAGGTGCTGGGCATGCGCGCGGACTGGGTCGACGCCAATCCCAAGGCGGCACTCGCCATCATGATGGCGACAATGGAAGCGCAGCAGTGGTGCGAGAAGATGGAGAACAAGCAGGAGATGGCCACGATCATCGGCCGTCGCCAGTGGTTCAACGTCCCGGTGCCCGACATCATCGGCCGTATCAAGGGCGACATCAACTACGGGCGCGGGCGCACGGCGAAAGGTACCAACCTGCTGATGAAATTCTGGGGCGAGAAGGGCGAAACATCGTACCCGTGGAAGAGTCTCGATACGTGGTTCGTCACTGAGAACATCCGCTGGGGCAAGTTCGAGCCCGATATCGACATCAAGAGCCTCGTCGACAAGACCAATCGCTCCGATCTCTGGATCGAGGCGGCGAAGGGCCTCGGTCTGAAGGATTATCCGACAGGCGATAGCCGCGGCGTCGAGAAGTTCTTCGACGGCAAGGTCTTCGATCCTGCTGATCCCATGGGCTACCTCAAATCGCTCGCGATCAAGCGCGCAATGGTCTGAGTTCTGTGGCGTCCCCCGAGATCCTGAGCAAGGAGAGCCAGCCGATGACGGCGCAAAGCGCACGCAACCTCATTGTGGCCTCGCTAGACAATTCCGCTGCGGCTAGCGCAGCACCGCACAGCAAGCAGGCGCAGCTCATTGCCTTCGCCCCACCACGATCGTCCCTCGGCGAACGCATGTGGACGGCAACTCAATCGTGGCTTGCCGTCATTGTGCCGCCCATCATCGTGCTTTGCGCGCTGTTGCTGGTCTGGGAACTGGCCAGCAGTGGGCCGACGGCGAGCCTGCCGCCACCATCGACGATCTGGGCTGAGTCGAGCGACCTCATTCTCGACCCCTTCTTCGTCATGGGCTCGCAGGACATCGGGCTCGGCTGGCGTGTGCTGACTTCACTACAGCGTGTCGCGATCGGCTTCGGCCTTGCCGCGGTTGCCGGCATTCTGCTCGGCGCGCTCGTCGGCCAGAGCGTGTGGGCCATGCGCGGCCTCGATCCGATTTTCCAGGTGCTGCGCACGGTGCCGCCGCTCGCCTGGCTGCCGATCTCGCTCGCCGCCTTTCGCGACGCGAACCCCTTCGCGATCTTCGTGATCTTCATCACCGCGATCTGGCCGATCATCATCAACACGGCGGTCGGCATCCGCAACATTCCACAGGACTACCGGAACGTCGCCGCCGTACTCCGGCTCAATCATCTGGAGTTTTTCTGGCGCATCATGATCCCGTCGGCCGCGCCCTACATCTTCACGGGCCTCCGCATCGGCATCGGTCTCTCTTGGCTCGCGATCGTCGCAGCTGAAATGCTCACCGGCGGCGTCGGCATCGGCTTCTTCATCTGGGATGCCTGGAACTCCTCGCGTCTTCCCGACATCGTCGTCGCGCTCGCCTACATCGGCATCGTCGGCTTCGTGCTCGACCGCGTCGTCGCCGGTATCGGAAACCTCGCCACGCGTGGCACCCAAGCCACTTGAGGAGTTACATCATGACGCCCTTCCTGAAAGTCGATCACGTCTCGAAGAGCTTCGTGCGCGGCAACGCAACGACCGAGGTGCTCCGCGACATCGATCTCACCATAACGCGCGGCTCCTACGTCTCCATCATCGGGCACTCGGGCTGCGGAAAGTCGACGCTGCTCAACCTGATCGCCGGTCTCACTCCGCTAACGACAGGCGCCATCCTGCTCGAGAACCAGGAGGTACGCGATCCCGGCCCCGACCGCGCAGTCGTCTTCCAGAACCACTCGCTGCTGCCGTGGCTCAGTGTCTACGCGAACGTCAAGCTCGCCGTCGACAAGGTGTTCGGGCAAACGAAATCGCGCAGCGAGCGGCAAGCCTGGACCATGCACAATCTCGATCTCGTGCAGATGGTCCATGCCAAGGACAAGCTTCCTGCCGAGATTTCCGGCGGCATGAAGCAACGCGTCGGTATCGCCCGCGCGCTCGCCATGGAGCCGAAGGTGCTGCTACTCGACGAGCCCTTCGGTGCTCTCGATGCGCTCACCCGCGCACATCTGCAGGACTCGGTCATGCAGATCCACGCGCGTCTCGGCAACACCGTCATCATGATCACCCACGACGTGGACGAGGCCGTACTGCTCTCAGACCGCATCGTCATGATGACCAATGGTCCATCCGCAACGATCGGGGAAGTGCTCGAGGTGCCGCTGCCGCGTCCGCGCAAGCGCCTGGAGTTGACCGCTGACCCGACCTATCTGCAAGCGCGCGCGTCCGTCCTCAAGTTCCTCTACGAGCGCCACCGCGCACCGTCACTGCAAGCCGCGTGAGATCATCCCAGCACCCCATGTTGGAAGCACCATCATGAAGCAAAAGCTTGTCGTCATCGGCAATGGCATGGCGCCGGGGCGCGCGATCGAAAAGCTCTTCGAGTTGGCGCCCGACGCGTATGACGTCACGATCTTCAATGCCGAGCCGCGCGTAAACTATGACCGCATCATGCTGTCGCCAGTACTCTCAGGCGAGAAGACGTTCGAGGAAATCGTCATCCACGGCGATGGCTGGTACGTCGAGCGCGGGATTACTCTCTACAAGGGCCACAAGGTCGTCCAGATCGACCGCGAAGCGAAGACGGTGCGCTCGGAGCACGGCGAGGTCGCGCCGTACGACAAGCTGATCATCGCGACGGGCTCTGTTCCCTTTATTCTTCCGGTGCCCGGACATGATCTGGCCGGCGTCCTCACCTATCGCGATCTCGACGATGTCCACGCGATGCTGCTCGCTGCAAAATCCGGCGGTCGCGCGGTGGTTATCGGCGGCGGGCTCCTCGGCCTCGAAGCTGCAGCCGGCCTCAAAGATCAGGGCATGGATGTGACCGTGCTCCATCTCATGCCGACGCTCATGGAGCGCCAGCTCGATGTCGTTGCAGGTCATCTGCTGCAGAAGGCCGTCGAGAACCGCGGCATCAAGGTCATCACCAAGGCCAACACCAAGCAGCTCATCAGCAGCGACATCCGCCTTGGCCCAGCGCGTGTCGAAGCCGTGGAACTGGAAGACGGCACTCTTATTCCTGCAGATCTTGTTGTGATGGCGATCGGCATTCGGCCCAATACCGCGCTCGCCAAAGAGGCCGGCATCGAATGCAAGCGCGGCATTGCCGTCGATGCCACAA
Organism: Pseudomonadota bacterium; assembly: GCA_023430845.1. Classification (GTDB taxonomy): domain Bacteria; phylum Pseudomonadota; class Alphaproteobacteria; order Rhizobiales; family Hyphomicrobiaceae. The sequence goes on along the minus strand of JAEYYJ010000006.1, from coordinate 673 downwards.
TGCGCACGAGCGATCCCGACATCTTCGCGCTCGGCGAATGCGTCGAGGTCGATGGCCAGGTTTTCGGGCTTGTCGCTCCTCTCTACGAGATGGCCGGCGTCGCCGCGTCGCACCTAGCTGGCGATGCCGACCCGCGCTTCACCCCGAGTGCTACCGCGACCAAGCTCAAGGTCACCGGCATCAATCTTTTCTCGGCCGGAGATTTTGCGGACGCCAAGGATCGCCAGGAGATCGTGCTGCGCGACGCGGCACGCGGCATCTACAAACGCCTCGTACTCAAGGATGACCGCATCATCGGCGTCGTCATGTATGGCGACACGGCCGACGGCGCTTGGTTCTTCGATCTTCTGCGCAAGCGCACCGATGTCGCTCCCATGCGCGACACGCTCATCTTCGGCCCCGCATTCGCGGCGGGTGGCCCGGCCGACCCTACGGCCGCCGTTGCAGCACTGCCCGACGAGGCGGAAATCTGCGGCTGCAACGGCGTCTGCAAAGGCAAGATCACGGCTGCCATCGACGGCCTGGGCCTCAAATCACTCGACGATGTGCGTGCGCGCACCAAGGCATCGGCTTCGTGCGGCTCCTGCACGGGTCTCGTCGAGCAGATCCTGCGGCTCAGGCTTGGCGACCGCTACAATCCCGCCGCCGTCCAACCCATGTGCGGCTGCACGCA
>JAEYYJ010000004.1 GCA_023430845.1 Pseudomonadota bacterium | reverse complement strand
TCGTATCACGCGCCTTCTCGGTGCGATCTCCCCCCGAACACACGAACCCTGGCTCGGTAGCGAATCCGTCCGCCCGGGACGTATCGCGGCGATTGAAATCATCTGGCCCGATGGCCGACCCCATGCTGTCGCCGAACGCATGATCCCGGCGGAGCCGAGCCCCTTCAAGTACGATTTCAGCCGCTCCCGTCTTGTGCGTAACCGACGCAGACAGTTTCGCGTCTACGAAGGTGGAAGGTAGATGGCGTCGCATTACGGCACAGCCCGCGGCTTGCGTTCCGGCCCACCGTCGCGTGTTTACCAACGGATGCCGGCCGCTGATGGCTTTACGTCACACCGGCCCACCGGCATCGGCCGTCAGCACCTCGCGCGCGCGCGCGCAGTCGATGTCCATCTGCGACTTCAGCGCCTCGAGACTGTCGAACTTGCGATCGCCCCGGATGTAGTCGACGAACTCGACCTCGATACGGCGCCCGTACATGTCGCCATCGAAGTCGAAGAGAAAGACCTCGAGTACGGGCGAGCCATCGTCAAACGTCGGTCGCGTGCCGAGATAGGCCGCGCCTTGGTAGCGCGCGCCCTCGAAACCCACGTGAACGGCGTAGATGCCGTGCGCCAGCGCTGCGCCCTTCCCGAGGGCGATATTGGCCGTCGGATAGCCGAGCCCGGTGCCGCGCCGCGCGCCTCCCTGCACGACACCCTCGACCTTCCAGCGGTGGCCCAGCATTTGCGCAGCTCCTTCGACATCACCTTGCGCGAGCTCCGCGCGCACCGCACTCGACGAGTATACTTCGCCGCTGCTCCCGACCGGCGGCACAATCGACACGCCAAATCCGAACGCGTTGCCGAGTTCGGCCATCTGCTGGGCATTGCCCGCGCGGCTTCTGCCGAACAGGAAATCGTACCCGATGACCACATGACGCACGCCGAGCCCCGCGACGAGCACGCGCTCGACAAACACCTCCGCCGACATCTCGGCAAGCTCGCGCGCGAACGGCAGCACGAACGTGACATCCACACCGTACTTCTCGAGGAGCTGCAGCTTTTGCGGTAGCGGCGTCAGTGTGAATAGCGGGCGCGCCGGCTGGAAGAACTCACGCGGATGCGGCTCGAAGACAATGACCCCCGTCCGCACTCCGAGACGTGTCGCCTCTTGTCGCGCGCGCGCGATGAGCGCCTGATGGCCCCTGTGCACGCCATCGAAATTTCCGATCGCCAGCGCTGCGCCGCGAGCGCCCGGCGGCACATGGTCATAGCCGTGGAAGACATCCATGCAGCCTTCACTCATTGGCCTTCAGTCATTGGCGCAGATCACACGCATCCTCTCTCCCGACATGGGGAGCCAACAGAGGGACACGGCGGCGGGGGCCTGCAAGCCTCATGCAGGGCGTGCAGGCACCATCAGAATAGCCTCACCGTCAAGCACTGCCTTGCCGCCGACCGTGCAGACACAGTCGAAGCGTGCACGACGCTTGGCCGGAAAGAGCTCGGCCACCTTAACCTTGGCGACGACCTCGTCGCCGATCTTGACCGGCGCTTTGAAGTTCAGCGTCTGCGAAATGTAGATGACACCGGGGCCCGGCAGCTCCATGCCGAACACGGCGGAGATGTAGCTCGCCGTGAGCATACCGTGCGCGATGCGCTCCTTGAACATGGTGCGCGCGGCGAAATCCGCATCGAGGTGGACCGGGTTCTTGTCACCGGTGACTTCGGCGAAGCCAACGATATCGGCTTCGGAGACCGTCTTGGCGAAACTGGCTTCCATGCCAGGCTCCAGGTCCTCGAAGTAGTAGGACTTCCGCGTCATAATCGTCATGATCCTGCTCCCCCAGTAAGCGTCCTCCGCGCTGCCCCCTTAAGGGTCGGCGGCTGGCGCGGCGCAACACTAGGTCTGGCCATAATGCGATGCAACAGAGAAAGTTGCGTATGGGACCGCATTGCACCAATGCCCTGAAACTTGGTTTCTAAGCCTATGGCCATGCTGCCTTTTGCCTCCCGGGCGCCGATTGCTCGACGGTGCAGAATGTCTCAGCCATGCGCCTTGTTCGCGCCTGCCAAACGCCCGGAATGAGGAACGGTGCTGGACGTGCGTGAGCGATTCGCAGATGGTCCCGCCCGGTGGCGCGGTGCGCCCCCCTGCCCTCAGGGAATAAGCGCGTCCAAGCTGGAGCTGACGCCGCCGATGACTGTTTCTTCGACCATGTTGCACGTCTGGCGCAATGTCAGTCTGCTTGCGCTGTCGCAAGGCCTGTTTATGTCCGTGCAGGCCATGGGCATTGCCACGACGCCGCTTGCCGCGCATTCGCTTCTCGGCGCCGACAAGTCGCTTGCCACGCTGCCGATCTTCATCACGCACGCGGGCATTATGCTCGGCACGATCCCGGCGTCACTCCTCATGGATCGCATCGGCCGGCGCGGCGGCTTCACCCTCGGCACGATCATCGGGTTCGCCTTCGGCCTCGTCGCTGCCTACGCGATCACCGTCCGCAGCTTCGAGTGGCTGTGCGTCGCCGCCCTCCTGCAGGGGCTCTCGGCCTCATTCGCGTGGTACTATCGCTTCGCGGCAGCGGACAGCTCCCCGCAGGACTTCAAGGCGCGCGCCATCTCTTATGTGATGCTCGGCGGCGTGATCGCCGGCTTCGCCGGGCCGCAGCTCGCGAAATGGTCGGTGGACTGGTTCGCGCCTGTCACCTTCAAGGGCGTCTACATCGCCATCTCGCTCGTCAGCATCGTCAGCATGTTGGTCGTGCAGTTCCTGCGCATTCCCCGCCTGAGCGCCAGTGAACGCGCCTCCGGCGGCCGGCCCATGCGCGTGATCGCCGCGCAGCCGACGTATCGTGTGGCGCTGATCTCATCCATGCTCGGCTATGGCGTGATGACGCTCGTCATGTCGGCTACACCGCTCGCCATGCTCGACTGCGGTTATTTCTTCGCCGACAGCGCAACCGTCATTCAGGTCCACATCATCGCGATGTTCCTGCCGTCGTTCTTCACCGGCTCGCTCATCCAGCGCTTCGGTGCGCTGCCGATCATTGCAGCGGGCGCATTGATCCAGCTCGCGTGTGCGCTCGTGAACCTCGCAGGCGTCGACTTCTGGAACTTTCTCATTGCCAACCTGTTCGTCGGCCTCGGCTGGAACTTCACCTTCGTCGGCGGCTCCGCATTGCTGACGCAGACCTACCAGCCCGTCGAGCGCGCAAAAGTCCAGGCGAGCCACGACTTCACCGTCTACGCGACGACCGCGACCGCGGCCGCACTCGCAGGCTTCCTCCAGCAGCGCGCGGGCTGGACCGTGCTGAACCTTGCCGCGATCCCCCTCATGGCAACCGTTGTCGCGGCCACTATCTGGCTCGCACTGCGCCGACGCCGGGAAGAGGCAGCCGAGCCGACACCCGCCGAGTAGCTACGGCTCGGGCGCGGGCAAAACCGGAACTTTCCTTTCCCGATCGGCGTTTCCCGGGCCGGCTCGAGTCCGCCAACAGTCGCGGCCGCGCCTTGGATCTCTGCAGGGCAGGCGCCATGAGCGACACATCCGACGTGCGGCAGGACGAGGCGCGCGAAGACGATACGCCGCCGCCCGACGACCTGCCCGAAGGCGAGGATATTCCTGAGACAAAAGAAGAGCTCGATGAGCTCAGCGAGGGTGAACGCCGCCGCCTTTTGCTCTGGCGCTTCCTGCATACGGCCCGGCAATTCTGGACGGAAAAGGGCTCCGCTCGTGCTTGGATGCTGAGCGGTGCGCTGCTTGCCGTCATCTTGGCCGTTGTCGCAGCCGCCTACGCGATGAACGTCTGGAATCGCGCGATCTTCGACGCACTCGAACGGCGTGATGCGCCCGTCGTCGGGCAGCTCGCGCTCATCTACCTCGGCATTCTCGCCGTAAGCGTCGCGTTCAGCATCCTGCAGGTGCATTTACGTACGGCCCTGCAGCGCGCGTGGCGCCGCTGGCTTACGTCGCGCCTCGTCGCGCGCTGGCTCGACAATGGACGCTATTATCAGCTCAATCTCGTCACAGGCGATCACCAGAACCCGGAAGCGCGCATGTCCGAGGATATGCGGATCGCCACAGAGGCCCCGGTCGATTTCGTCAGCGGCGTGCTGCAGGCCTTTCTATCGGCGGCGACATTCATCGTCGTTCTGTGGACGATCGGCGGCGCGCTCGATCTTGCAGTCATCGGCATTCCACTCGTAGTGCCGGGCTTCCTCGTGATCGCGGCCGTGCTCTATGCCGTTATCGCAAGCGGCACCATGGTCATGATCGGCAGCAAATTCGTACAGGCCTCGGAAGCCAAGAACCAGAACGAGGCGGAGTTCCGCTATGTGCTGACCCGCGTGCGCGAGAACGGCGAGAGTATCGCCCTCATCCGCGGCGAAGATGAAGAGCGCGCTGGCCTCCAGCGTTCGCTCGGCGAGGTTCTCGGTGCCTGGCGCCGCGTCGCCATCCAGACGATGAAGACGAC
>JAEYYJ010000441.1 GCA_023430845.1 Pseudomonadota bacterium | reverse complement strand
CAGCTCTTCTCTCATGCCTTCGCGAAGGCTGCGATGTTCATGGCGGCGGGCCTGATCGCGGAAGCACTGGGGCATGATCGTATCGCGGACCTCGGCGGCATCGGGCGCAAGCTTCCCATCACCATGTTCGCGTTCGCGCTGTCAGGGCTGTCGTTGATTGGCATTCCCCCCAGTGGCGGCTTCGTCGCGAAGTGGCTTCTGCTTCTTGCGACGATCAACGAGGGACAATGGTGGTGGTCCGCTGTCATTGTTGCGGGCGGTCTGCTCGCGGGTGGATACATATTCATGGTGCTCGGGAGGCTGCTCGCCGATCCGCAATCCCCGATCGCTATCCGAGGCACCATATCGAGATCGCGCGAGCTTGCTGCCCTGAGCCTCGCCGTCTGCGCTGTTCTGCTGGGGCTCGTTCCGCTGCAATCTTTTGATTTCCTGCAGGTCGGCAGATGAATATGCTGACGGATCAAACTGCGATCCTGTTGCTCGCTGCCGCCCTGGCCTTTCCTATCCTCATGATCGCGGCCGCCATTCTACCGCGAGCGCGCGAACGCCTCATCGCGTATCTACCATTCGCACCCGTGCCGGCAATCGTAGCGGCCATTATCGTCGCGTACGGTACGAACGTAGTGCTGCCGCAAGCGCTGCTCGGCCTCACGCTTCAGATCGACAAACCGGGTGCCATTCTTCTGGGTTCTTCGGCGCTGCTATGGATCGCAGGCGGTATTCATGCGCGCAGCAGCATCGGAGTGCGGGCCGAGCGCTTTGCCGTGTGGTGGCTGAGCACGCTGGCAGGAAACCTCGGTGTGTTTCTTGCTGTCGATATGATCGGCTTCTACTTCTTCTACACGCTGGTGAGCCTCGCTGCTTACGGATTGGTCGTGCATGACGACACGCCAGAGGCTCGGCGTGCGGGCCGCCTTTACGTTGCCTTGGCCTTGCTTGGCGAAGCATTCCTGCTCATGGCATTTGCTCTGCTCGCCGCGGGGGCGCCAGGTGGCAGCATCCTCATAAGTGATGCCGTCACTGCTCTTTCGGCATCGCCCTGGCGGGAGCCAGCCTTGCTTCTGATCATTCTGGGCTTTGGATTGAAGATCGCTCTTGTGCCGCTTCACGTCTGGATGCCGCTCACTTATGCAGCCGCGCCCACTCCTGCAGCCGCCGTCCTGAGCGGCGCCGCGGTGAATGCTGGTGTCGTCGGGCTGATGCGCTTTTTGCCTTTCGATACTGCCATGCCGGCGTGGGGCGAAGCCCTGGCCGTCATTGGTCTGCTATCGGCGCTGTATGGCGTTCTCATCGGCGTGACGCAGACTAGTCCCAGAACCGTCCTCGCGTACTCGAGCATCAGTCAGATGGGGTTCATCGCCACTGTTTTCGGCGTGGGACTTGCCACCGGTAATACGACAGTTCCGCTCGTGGTGGCGCTCTACGCGGCACATCACGCGCTGGCCAAAGGCGGTCTCTTTCTTGCCTTGGGTCTGCTGGACCTACGATCGCCGCGATATGTGTGGCTCGTGCTGATGCCGGCCGCGGTGCTTGCGCTTGGGCTTGCAGGATGCCCGTTGACTGGTGGCCAGTTCGCCAAAATGGCCGCCAAGGGATCGCTCGGCGATGGCGTTATAGGAGCGCTTGCGCATTTGTCCGCAGCAGGGAGCGCGCTCCTGATGCTCTTCTTCCTGCTCCGGCTGGATACCACCCATCCACAGAGCATGGCGAAGACGGCAATCAATTCGCCCGTCGCTGCGTGGCTCGCTGTCTCATTAGCGGCGCTCGTCTTGCCGTGGATATTGTTCCCTGTAGTTGCAGGCGATTCCTGGAGTCTGGCCTTGACGCGCAAGGAGCTATGGAGCGCGTCGTGGCCGGTCATCGCAGGAGGCTTGTTGGCGGCCGTATTGTGGCCTCGCCGCATGAGTTTGCCAAACATCCCCCCAGGAGACCTTCTGGTTCTTTGGGAGCGTTGCGTGCCTGCCGCGCGCCATATCGCCAGCGCATTCGAGCGCGCCGATGCCGCTTTGCGTCAATGGTCGGTGGCAAGCGCGTGCATCGTGCTTCTCGTGCTGCTGACGGTACTGACACTTGCCGCATCGTAGCCCACCCGAGGCATCTGTTCGTTGCATCCTCTCTGCCCGGCCACTTCGGTAATATCCCTCGGCGTTTGGTGGTTTTCCCGTATGGCCCGGATCAGCGCCAGCTTGCGATAGTTCTGATCATGAGTGCTGTGTGAACAGCTGACGCCCAGCGATAGCAAGCTCGGGCATGGCTGATCCCTTGACGCTCCCTCGAGCATGAGAGGGTGGGAGGAAATATGTCTGATCTTGTGGTCCTTGGTTTCGATGGCGTCGGCACGGCTGATGAGGTGCTGACAAAACTGCGTGGTATGAAGAAGGAAAATCTCATCGATCTCGAGGACGCCTGTGTTGTCGTGCGCGATGATAAAGGATCCGTTCAGGTCAAGCAGGCGGTGCATCTCGTTTCTATCGGCGCCGCGAGCGGCGCGAGCACGGGAATGCTGATCGGTGCACTTGCCGGATTGCTGGTGCTCAATCCTCTTGCAGGCATGGCGATGGGTGGACTTGCCGGCGCCGGATTTGGCGCATTGTCCGGCTCGCTGGCCGACTACGGCATCAATGATGAGTTCATCAAGGACATCGGCAAGCATATTCCGAATGGCTCGTCCGCGCTGTTCGTACTGATCAAGAGCTCGACGCCGGACAAGGTTCTTCCCGAGCTTCAGCCGTACAATCCGCGCGTTCTCAGGACGTCTCTCTCCAACAAGCAGGAAGAGAAGCTCCGCGAAGCGCTCGCGCACAAGCCGGCTGCTGCCTGAACAATTCTGTGAAGACCGATAATCATTGATATTGCGGTGACAAACCAGGGCCCGCAGTTATTTGCGGGCCCATTTGGCGTCTCCGCGAATGGAGCGTAAGCATGGCAGACGTCACTGCAACAGGGTCGATAGCGAGCGCGGGAACATCGCAGAAGTTGTCGCTGTTCGCGCTGACGGGGATGGTCGTCGGCTCGATGGTCGGTGCGGGAATCTTCTCACTGCCTCGCACATTTGGCTCGGCCACCGGCCCATTCGGTGCCATCGTGGCATGGTGTATCGCCGGCGGCGGCATGTACCTCTTGGCGCGCGTGTTCCAGGCATTGGCGGAGCGCAAGCCGGATCTTGATGCCGGTGTGTACGCGTATGCCAAGGCAGGGTTCGGCAGCTATCCGGGCTTCCTTTCCGCACTCGGATACTGGGTCGGAAGCTGTATCGGGAATGTCTCCTACTGGGTGCTCATCAAGTCGACGCTCGGCGCGTTCTTTCCGGTCTTCGGTGATGGCAATACGTTGGTTGCGATCGCCGTCGCCTCTATCGGTATCTGGATCTTCCATTTCATGATCCTCAAGGGCGTCCAGCAGGCCGCCTTCATCAATACAGTCGTGACGATCGCCAAGATCGTCCCCATTCTGGTCTTCATCCTCATCCTCTTCCTGGCTTTCAATTTCGATCTCTTCCGCGCCAATTTCTGGGGCGGCGTCGGAATGCCTGATATGAGCCTCTTCGAGCAGGTGCGTGCGACCATGCTCGTGACCGTTTTCGTGTTCCTCGGCATCGAGGGGGCAAGCGTCTACTCGCGCTACGCCAGGACGCGGTCCGATGTCGGCGCGGCCACGATCATCGGCTTTGTCGGCGTCATGTGCCTGATGGTTCTGGTGACTCTGCTGCCGTATGCCGTTCTGGAGCGCAGCGATATCGCCGAGATGCGCCAGCCATCCATGGCGGCGGTTCTCGAAGCCGTGGTCGGCCATTGGGGCGCCGTCTTCGTCAGCGTCGGTCTTCTCATCTCCGTGCTCGGCGCCTATCTGGCGTGGTCGCTGATTTGCGCCGAAGTGCTGTTCACAGCAGCCAAAACCAAGGACATGCCGGGCATGTTCGCAAAGGAGAACGAGAACAAGGTGCCGGCGGCGGCGCTCTGGCTCACCAACATCATCGTGCAGCTCTTCGTCATCAGCACATACTGGTCGCAGGACGCTTTCTCGCTGATGCTGAATCTGACAAGTGCGATGTCGCTCATTCCCTACTTCCTTGTGGCGGCCTACGGCTTCCTTCTGGCCCGCAGCGGCGAGACGTACGGAGCGCAATCGTCAGAGCGCACGCGAGATCTGTTCATTGCCGGCGGTGCAGCGCTCTACACGGCCTTCATGATCTACGCGGGTGGCATGAAGTTCCTGCTTCTGTCGGCGATCCTGTATGCACCAGGAACGCTTCTCTACTTTCTGGCCCGGCGCGAGCAGGGCAGGCAAGTATTCACGCCGATCGAATGGATCATCTTTCTCGTTGCCGCTGTCGGCTGCGTCGTGGGCATCCACGGCCTCGTGACCGGTTTTATCACCATTTAGACGCTGGAGGCTTCGACGATGAAAGTGCAAGTCGACTATGGTGTCCACTCGGAGATCGGTCAGCTACGCAAGGTGATGGTCTGCGCGCCAGGACGCGCCCACCAACGACTGACACCGAGCAACTGCGACGCGTTGCTGTTCGACGACGTGCTCTGGGTCGACAATGCCAAGCGCGATCATTTCGACTTCATCCAGAAGATGCGAGATCGCGGCATAGAAGTCGTGGAGATGCACAATCTGCTCGCAGAGACGGTTGCGATACCGGAGGCGAAGGCGTGGATCCTCGACAATCAGGTCGTGCCGGATCAGGTCGGTCTCGGCTTGGTGGAGGAGATCAGGAGTTATCTCGCAGGCCTGTCCAACAGAGAGCTTGCGGAGACGCTGATCGGCGGGCTTTCGACATATGACTTTCCGGAAGCCAATGGCGGCGAGATGCTGCAGCTCGTGCGGGAGGCGGCAGGCGTCACGGAATACCTTCTGCCGCCGCTGCCGAACACACTTTACACGCGCGATACAACTTGCTGGATCTATGGTGGCTGCACGCTGAACCCGCTCTACTGGCCCGCTCGCCACGAGGAGACGATCCTCACGGCGGCCATATACAAGTTCCACCCGGACTTTGCCGGCAAGGTCAACGTATGGTGGGGTGATCCGCTGCGCGATCACGGTCTCGCGACCCTGGAGGGTGGCGATGTCATGCCGATCGGTAAGGGCAATGTACTAATCGGCATGAGCGAGCGGACGTCGCGCCAGGCTATCAGTCAGCTTGCGGCGGCGCTTTTCAAGAAGGGAGCCGCGGAGCGCGTGATCGTTGCCGCTATGCCGAAGCTTCGTGCGGCAATGCATCTGGACACCGTCTTCACATTCGCTGATCGCGACTGCGTTCTGGTCTACCCGGACATCGTGAACACGATTACGGCGTTCTCCTACCGGCCGTCGAAGAATCGCTCCGGTGTCGATCTGCGCAAGGACGACAAGCCGTTTGTCGATGTCGTATCCGAAGCCCTCGGCATCAAGAAAATGCGCGTAGTCGAGACGGGCGGCAATGACTACATGCGAGAACGCACGCAGTGGGATAGTGGCGCCAATCTTGTTTGTGCCTCGCCCGGCGTCGTGTTCGCCTATGATCGCAATACCTATACCAACACGCTTCTGCGCAAGCAGGGCATCGAGGTCATCACAATCTCCGGTGCCGAACTCGGGCGCGGACGTGGTGGTGGCCACTGTATGACCTGCCCGCTTATTCGGGATGCGGTCGACTGGTAGGCATTGCCAATGCCAATCGCAGGCGACCCATGACCGCTTCAGATCACGGCCCGCAGCTCTCGCTCACCGAGGCGATCATTCCGATCGCCAGCCTCATCGTTATTGTGGGACTGTCCTATTATCTCTTCGGCGACGCCGGGGCCAATGGGCCGAGCCAGGTGGCGCTGATCGTCGCCACCATGATCACCGTTCTCGTTGCCCGGTACCGAGGACACACGCTCGACTCGCTCAATGAGGCAGCGGTGGCGAGCGTCAGTTCGGGTGTCGGCGCCATCTTCATCCTGTTCGCTGTAGGTGCGCTTATTGGTACATGGGCGTTGAGTGGCACGCTTGTAGCCATGGTCTACTACGGAATGAAGGTCCTTCATCCGAGCTACTTCTACGTCAGTGCCGCTGCGATCTGCGCGATCGTTTCCGCCGGCATCGGCAGCTCGTGGACGGTCGCCGGCACGATCGGCATCGGACTCATGGGCATTTCGCACAGCATGGAGCTCAACCCCGCGATCACGGCCGCCGCTGTCATCTCCGGCGCTTACTTCGGCGATACCGCGTCACCCCTTTCCGACTCCGCCAACCTTGCTGCGGCTGCTGCCGGTGTCGATCTCTACGATCATGTTCGCGAGACGGCTATGACGTCAGCGGCCGCGCTCGCCATTGCCTTGATCGTGTTCTGGATGCTCGGCAGGCCCGGAGAGTTCGATGCATCCGAGAAGATGATGGCCATCGAACGAGCGTTCTACATATCGCCGATCTTGTTTTTGCCGCTGGTCGTCGTTGCCGGCCTCGCGTTGTTGAAGTTTCCGCCATTCACCGCTGTATTTGCTGGTGCGCTGGCTGGGGGCGTGCTGGCGCTCTGGGTAGCGCCGGAGCGGGTTACAGCGTTCGCTCAGGCTGGCGATGGAGTGCCAAAGTGGCTTGCTCTCGTTAAAGGCATTTGGCTCGCCCTCGCCGGCGGGTACAGCTCGAGCACGGGCTATGCGCCACTCGATCAGCTTGCTTCGCGTGGCGGTATGGCAAGCATGCTCAACACGATCTGGCTTGTGATGGCAGCGCTGGCCTTCGGCGGTGTTGCCGAGAGGGCGGGTGTGCTCGAGCGCCTGATAAGGCCGATCATCGCCGCAGCGAAGTCAGCTGTGGCGCTGACCACTTCGCTCGTCGGAGCGGTGATCACCACAAGTGCTGTCACGGCTGACCAGTACATGGCCGTCGTGCTGCCAGGCCGCATGTTCAAAAGGGCCTTCCCTGAGAAGGGGTTCGCGCCTGTGGCACTTTCTCGCGCTGTTGGCGCGTCCGCAACGCCGACGTCGGCGCTCATACCCTGGAACAGTTGCGGTGCGTACATGGCAGCGACACTCGGTGTTGCCACGTTCGACTATGCGCCATATGCCGCCTTCAATCTGGCGAGCCCGCTGCTGATCATCGCGTCGTCGTACCTCGGCGTGCGGATGCTGCGGTTGCCAGAAGCACAGGAGCAGGCGCTATAATGTCTCCTGGAACTTAGCGACGTCGTCATGTCGGAGTTGGCCGAGGTCCCGAGAAAGTCTACGCCCGAGGAGCGGCCGCGCTCAGGGGCGGACAAGCTGCTGCTTGCGTCCACAGGTGCCATCGCCGCGATAGCCGTTCTTAGTGTCGTCTATGTCGCGAGCTCGGTACTTGCACCGGTGGCCTGTGCCCTCTTCATCATAGCGCTGGCGTGGCCGACGCAGAAGTGGTTGCAGTCTCGCATACCGAAGATGCTGGCGCTTGCGATCGTCATTGCGATCATTGCTGTCATATTCCTGATTTTCGGATCGCTCATCTCATGGGGTTTCGGCCGTGTCGCGCGCTGGATTGCAACGGATGCCGAGCGGTTCCAGATGCTCTATGCGCGCGATGTGCGAGGCTCGGTTTCGGAAGTGCGGTCTTGAGCCCTGTCTGTGTCCGCCGCTTCACTGGTGGTGGACGGCGTGGCGCTGCCCGGGACCATGCTGTGCTTGATGCCTCGTCGTCACATGAGCCTACTGCGCCTGCCAACGCCTGCGCAGATACGTGTGGCGCAGTGGATCGTCACGGTGGAGACAACTGAGCACTGCGTCGGCTGGCTGTAGTGAGCGCGTTGTGCGTTGCGCGTTCGAAATCTCGCATTTCGGAAGCGGCGCGATCGATCGTCCCGGGCTGAGAGGCGAGAAGCCGGCGATGCTGTGAGATTCTCGGTGGCAGAGATTGTCGGGAGAATTCAGCAAGAGCATATCAACTACCCCCTATGCCTGAAACGACTGGGCCGTCGCAGGCATGGCTTGAGTTAATGGTTATCGAGCTTTCGATTGCATGGTCGCTGGTTCTGGGCGTCGATCCATCCGTGGAATCCCCCAAATCCCCAGTGCGGCAGTACTGATATGGAGGCTTCGACAATTGCCGTGCGCCGAGCAGGCTCTCCTCCGGCCTGATCGCGAACTCGGGTTCTTCCTGATGTGCATATCGGCCCACAGATCACACAGTGGGCCGGATGGGGATCGTTCCGATCCAGCTGGCATGGAGGCCGATATGATCACGAAGGTAACGAGGATTTGTGCTGTTGGCATTCTGGGCTTGGCTGTTCTTGCGCCGGCCGCATTTGCGCAAGGCTTCGACAGCAAGAAGTTCTTCAACGATATGGAGAGCCGCGGTGTAAACACCGGGACATTGGATCCCGAGACCTTCTTCGAAGAGCTGCGCGCGACGGGCGCGAGCACACAGAACCGCTTGGATCCAGAAGCCTTCTTCAAAGAGCTCCAGGCCCGCGGAGCATCCATGCCGGCAAACTTTGATGCACGGCGTTTCTTCGACGATCTCGCCGCAACAGGCGCAAGCGCGCCGGATATCGTGAATACCAAAAAGTAGCTCGGACGATGAGTTGAGACACAGATGAGGGCGGCGACGGCGCCCAAGCGTCGTTGCTCGCTCATGTTGGCCAGGTCGCAATCCGCGGCGGCGAAGGCTGCGAGGCCCAGGTGGCCATCGATTAAAACAATCTGAAACATGGTCGAAATGACGTCTGAGCGACGCCGATGACAAACCGATCCCTGCTGCCGGCTTCAAGGCAACAGCTATTTTTCATCATCGACGGCAAGTCATCGCGCTTTGCGCTTGCCTCTGGCGAAGGATCAAAGCTGGTCGCAACGGCGCCGGCGCCCATCAAGGTGGGCATCAAGGGTGTTGTGCAACTCACAGCCCCCGATGGCTCCTCCGCCCAGGGCAAATTCTGACAACGCCACCGCTCTCGTCAATCGCTGGCAAAACTCCAATGCCTGTGACCATAGAAGTTGCTCACAGCGCCGGCAGCGATCCCAAAGGCGTGAGACACCGCTTCGATTTGCCAGTGCCATCCCATGAATGGAAGGATGTAGTCAGAGAAAAGTACCGACACCCCCACGACGACAATCATGCTGAACAGATTGACAAGAACGAAGTGGATCAACTGCTGACGCAATTCGCGGTTCGAGTTGGGAAAAACGAACATACGATAGCAAAGGAAGCCAAATACCATACCGATCACGTTGGCGAGGGCGACTGCATATGCGAAAGGTAACGCCAACGAGAGCGGAAAACGTACGAACCAGTTCAGTAGCGCGGCGGCGCTTCCCGCAATGAGGAAGCGGGCGGGTTGTGGCAGGCCCATGATCTGACTACGCATCCTGAATGCGCTCACAAAGGTACGCCGATCCATGCGAGCACAAATACCGTGGCCATGACTACACCGAGCACAAGGCTCTGCCGATCCTGGAGTGCAAAAGCCACTGGATCATCATTCAGCTCACCCCGTTGAGCAATCATCCAGATACGTCCAATCCAGAGAAAGAGGATGATCGGAAACAGCCAAAGCCAATTTGGATTGCCGTAGAAGTCGAGATTGAAGGCATCGAAAATCAAGTAGAGAACTAATATCAGGATGGAAGACGTACCAGTTGCAAGGCCGAGGCCGAGCACGAGCGGTGCGTCTACGATCAAGTATCCACGGCCGGAGACGGCGCTTTCTCCCTTGCCTGCGGTGCGTTCGATTTCGGTATAGCGCTTGGCAAAGGAAAGCGATGTGAACAGCGACATGGAGAACACGAGGAGCCAGGGCGAAGGATAAACCGCGGCTGCAGCAATTCCGATTGCCAGCCGCAGAGTGAAGAGCGTGGCGAGCACGACGACATCAAGAATGCCAACTCGCTTGATGTGCATCGAGTAGGCGAGCGTCAATGCAAGATAGGCGAGAAGTCCGTACAGCACCCGCGCGTTGACTGCCCCTCCGATTGCAAGCCCACCCATGATCGCAACAACGGCCGCGACAAGGGCCGTGCTAATGGGAAGATCACCAGCTGCGATTGGGCGGAAACGCTTGGACCAGTGCCGGCGATCGTGGCCGATATCGAGCAGGTCGTTGATCAGATAGGTTCCGATCGCAACAAAGCCGAGAGCCAGAAAGGCGAGCAGGCAGCTGATCACCACACCGATGTCAACGATCGTTCCGCCCAGTATCGCCGGGACAAAGATTAGTGCGTTCTTGGCCCACTGTTGGAGCCGTGCTGCCTTGATGAGCGCTCGGGCCGTTGACTTGCCTTCGATGATGGTCGTCGGCTTTCCGAGCTTTTCTATCTCGCGACGGGTCGCAGAGTTCGGTGCTACAGCAATAACGCCTCTCGCATTCCGCCAGACATGAATGTCCGCCGTGCTGCTGCCGACATAGTCATACCCGCCGGGAGAGCGCTCAGGCACGACGGCTGCGATCTGGTCGCCTTTCGGATTGCTCAGGTTTGCGCTGGCGATGACGCCATCGATAAAGGGGAAGCGCGACGTAATCCTATCTGCCGCCAGTTCGTCGTTCGCGGTCACCAGAAAAACCTGACGACCTTCACGCTTCGCGCGCCGCGCGATTGCAACCACCTGCTCATTCACAGGGGCAAATTCGAGATCTAGGTCGACGGTCTCGGCAAGCTTGCGCTCGAGATGCGCGCGGCCCCGCAGGAGCCACGCCGCTGCGCGCCAAATACGCCAGGGATCAGAGCCGACGTACGCGAGTGCAGCTTCCTGCAACGTATCGGTACAGAGCAGGGCACGATCGAGATCAACCAGGAGAGGTACATCTGACGGCGGGAAAAAATCCCCCGGATGCGGCTTGGAAGGCTCACCATGATTGTTATTCATGGCCCTTTTCTAAGCTAGGCCGCACCAGATGGCTAATAACAAAGGCGCTGGAGCTTCGCGGCAGCACGCGTTGCCGCGCGAGACCGAAACCATTCGTGATTTTCGTGCTTCTGGGTGAGGACAAGCGCAATCACCGATGTCTCTCCTTCCGCGCAGCACCGTGTTCCGTGCGCGAGCACATCTCACCCGAGCATATATATACTTGCATCATTCGTCAGCGGAGGGGGCGAGCCTGTTTGCCGCGAGAGGCATTTGGTGGTCATGGGCGTGATCGCCGAGCGGCCTCCGCGCGATAGCCGCAGCGACTATCGCGTCTGTGTATAGGCACGATGTTCCTGCATGAGCTCGGATGCCAGATAGGCGACTTCGGTGCGGTTCTTGGCGTTGAGCTTTTTCATGATGTTGCGCACGTGAACCTTCACTGTGCTCTCGCACATGTTCAGCTCATAGGCGATGATCTTGTTCGCCTTGCCCTTACGGAGCGCATCGATCACCGCGACCTGACGGCGCGTAAACATGCCCCGCGGCCCTGGTGCCGACGCCGACGCCTCCCGCTCCGACATGAGCCTGCGCGCCGCAAGAAGACTCTCCGCTGGAAAATACTGGCCACCCGCTGCAACCAAGCGAAGGGCGTGCGCTGCAACTTCCAACGAAATGTCCGCCGGCATGAAACCGTTCGCACCCTTGTCCATCAACGCCATCACCAGCTCCGGATCCTCGGCATCGGACATCACGACAACAGGCACGCCAACAGCCGCTGCCTGCAGGCGCGTGAGCTGCGCATCCGCCTCGCGCGCGCCAAGCCCGATCGCACACAGCACCACGATCGCCGGCTTCAGCGTCGCCGCACGCGACACGTACTCCTCGACGCTCGCAACACCCACGCCGTCGAGCGTCGTCGCCTCCGAAAGGATCGACTGGATGCATCCCCTCACGAACGCCCGCCGCTCGATGATCACGACCGACATCGTCGCCTTCGCAGGCACCGCCGATGCAGGCTCCGGTACAAGATCCGCGCGCGTCTCCACCGCACGCGACGCACCATTCATGCGCGGCGTGCCATTCTGACGTGCTGGGTTGTCCTGAAGTGATGCGATCTTGCTCGGAACCGAGCGTTGCGAAGAGGTACGCATTTTACTCACCAGCCTCTGATAAATACCGCAAGGCGACTACTGAAACGCCGCCTACAGATCATGCTCGCGTCATCCCTCAATGGGACATACTTTATACCAATATTAGCCACCGTTTAGCCGCTTTTGCTCTAAAATCAAAACTGAGTAGTTGTGCATCATTAATGCAACACATGCTCTTTCGGCAGAGGGTTTCGGAGCCCGTACGCCTTAGGATTGATTGATCGCGTTTGCGTGCACTCCGGAAGGAGCACGGTGGACCGGTAGCTTCTTACCCAGCCTCCTTTCGAGATTCGTGCCAGAGCGCCCATTCCGCAGCCGTGCGGCAGCGTGCTAGCAGCGCTCGAACGGAGGACGCACGAGATCACGGAGGCGGGGGGCCGCGCGTGCCAGCCGGTGTCAGCGGTGTGCCTGCCGTCGAAGCTGTGAGGTTGTTGGCCGCGTGCTTGATATTGCCAGGGCACTTGCTTATAGCTCTCCGCCACGGAGGCGTGGCCGAGTGGCTTAAGGCGGCGGTTTGCTAAATCGTTGTACTCAGAAATGGGTACCGGAGGTTCGAATCCTCTCGCCTCCGCCAGCCCGCTGTCGTGGGCTGTTTCCCGGATCCCAACCCGTCGGCATGATGGGGCGTAGCCAAGTGGTAAGGCAGCGGATTTTGATTCCGCCATGCGGAGGTTCGAACCCTCCCGCCCCAGCCAAGGCACCGCTCAGCGCCCTCAGCTCGATGCATCGTCCGATGAAGCTCGCCGTTTGGCATCCCCGCGCATATTAATGTTCGTTTAGTTTTATAGCCTTACTGTGAGTGCACTGTCCGCGTCCTAGCGCGCCGCCTCGGCAGAAGGATTGCACAAGTGCTCGCCACCGATGCCCTCTCCGACATTGATGTCGTCGGCTTGCAATCAAGCACGAGGTCTCGCCCTCAACCCGGGCGGGCAGCGCTGCTTTCCTTGGTGGTGCCGACCTTCAATGAGCACGACAATCTCGCGGAGCTCATCCGGCGCCTCGATGTCGTTCTGCACGGTGTAGATTGGGAAATCGTATTCGTCGACGACGACTCGACTGACGGTACTCCCCTCGCTCTGCGGGTGCTTGCCCAAACCGATCCGCGCGTGCGCTTTCTGCATCGTATAGGAAGGCGTGGCCTCGCCTCCGCCGTCGTCGAAGGCATTCTCTCAACAAGCGCACCCTACGTTGCAGTGATGGATGCCGATCTGCAGCACGATGAAACCCGTTTGCCTGCAATGCTGAGACGATTGCAGAGCGGCAACGTCGATATCGTAGTCGGTTCTCGTTACATCAAGGCAGGCGGCGTGGATGGCTGGGACGAGCGCCGGCAAACGATCAGCCGCGTCGCGACCAAGCTCGCGCATATGCTTCTGACGACCGAGATCAGCGATCCGATGAGCGGCTTCTTCATGGTTCGGCGCGAAGGTTTCGACCGCGCGGCACGGCGGTTGTCGAGCGTCGGCTACAAAATCCTGCTCGACATTCTGGTCTCTGCACGTCCCCCGCTGAAGGTTGCGGAAGTCCCGTTCAAGTTCCGGAATCGTGTCCACGGCGAGAGCAAGCTCGATTCGGCCGTGACATGGGAATACGTGATGCTGCTGCTCGACAAGACGATCGGCCGCGTCGTTCCCGCGCGATTCGTCATGTTCATGATCGTGGGCGGACTTGGCGTGCTCGTTCACATGCTGACGCTCGCGGCACTAAATCAGGCCGCTGGCGCTTCGTTCATTGCGAGCCAGTCGTTCGCGACCGTCGTGGCGATGACGTTCAACTTCTACGCCAACAATATCCTGACCTATCGCGACAAGCGGCTCAAAGGTTTCTGGCCGCTGCTCTGGGGGCTCACAACCTTCTATGCGGTTTGTTCGGTCGGCGCGGTTTCCAATATCGGCATTGCTGCCTTCTTGTTCTCCCAGCACTACTCATGGTGGCTTGCGGGTATCGCGGGAATTCTGCTGGGTGCAGTCTGGAACTATGCAGCGAGCTCGATCTTTACGTGGCGTAAGTAACGCGTTGGCGCCGTCAGTGTGCTTAGCCCTACGTCGTTTGCGTGGAGAGCTTCAGGCCGACCGCGCCGACGGCAATCATCGCAATGAAGAGCAGCTGTATCGGCGAGAGTGTTTGGCGCAGAATTAACCAGCCCGCGAGCGCGATGAGCGCGATGCCGGATCCTGCCCAGATGGCATAGGTGACGCCGACAGGAATGCGCGTCAGCACGATCGATAACCCGACGAAGCAGCCGCCGAAGATCGCCAGCGACGCGAAGCCGTAGAGGGGCTTCTCGAAGCCCTGAGACTTGTTGAGCAACAGCGTAGCGGTCACCTCCGCGAGAATGCACGCGCCGAGCAGCAGCCAGGGATTCATGTGTATACCTCTCTCGCCCCGGATCTGCGTCCGGTCCGAGGCTCCTAGCCTGCTTCTGCGTTGGACTGCAAGCAGCAAGGCAGCGCAGGGCCAAGTCGGACCCGCGCTCGTGTCGATTGAGGGAGAGGACGCCGCGCTTAGCGGCAGACCAGCACCGGAACCTTGCTGTGCGTGACGACCTTGTTGGCCTGGCTGCCGAGCAGGAGGCGCTGCACACCACTGCGCCCGTGCGAGGCCATGACAATCAGATCGGCGCCGTCATTCTTGGCCGTCTCCAGGATGCCCTCGGCGGGAAACTGATCCTTCACATAGCGCTTCTGGCACGCGACGCCTGCCGCCTCCGCGCGCTTCTCCACGGCCGAAAGGATCGCCGAGGCATTCACTTCGCAGGCCCGCTCGTACTCGTCGATGGGGAAAGAGGCGCCGACCTCGCCGGTGACGAATGCCGTCCAGGGATCGGAAACGGTAACCACGATCACCTTGGCGCCGAGCGCCTTTGCGAGTGCGAGCCCGTGCGTCACGCCCTTGTCGGCAAGCTCGGAGCCGTCGGTGGCAATCAGCAGGTTCTTGTACATGTCACTGGCCCTCGCGTTGGTTCGCTCAGCAGCTCTACGGACATGGTGCCATGCGGTCCGCGGGTTCACAATTGCTGACGTCTACATGGCTCGCGCGGTGCGAGCGCGCCTTGATCGCTATCAAGACGTGGTCAATCGGGCTCGGTGAGGCGGTCGATCTGACGGCGGTCCCGCTTGGTTGGACGGCCAGCGCCGCTCGGTCTTTCTCCGCGACTGGGTTGAACCGGCGTCGCGCTCGCAGGCGGTGAGCGATCGATATAGAGACCCTGCGCCTCCGTGGCGGGGCCGCGCCGGCTGCCGATCGCCGCCACCTCGAGCACCCTGATGCGCGG
>JAEYYJ010000425.1 GCA_023430845.1 Pseudomonadota bacterium | reverse complement strand
GTCACCGGCAGCGCCGCAGAGCCCGCGCGCGTCGGCGTCTCGATTGTCGATGTCTCGACGGGACTTCACGCCTACGAGGCTATCCTCGAAGCTCTGCTGCGCCGCGCGATCACGGGCAAAGGCGCTGACATCCGCATTTCCATGTTCGATACCATGGCCGAGCTCATGAGCGTGCCCCTTATGCAGGGCGTCTACGGCGCTCCACCGCGCCGCATTGGCCTCTCGCACATCTCGCTCGCACCCTACGGTGTCTTTACGACGCGCGATGGCATTCCGATCCTCATCAGCATCCAGAACGACCGCGAATGGCGCGCGCTCTGCACGAAAGTTTTCGAGCAGCCGGAGTGCGGCACCGATCCGCGCTTTGCGACCTCGCCGGCGCGTGTCGCGAACCGCGACGACACGGACGGCCTCGTCGCCGCGTGGTTCGCGTCTCAAGACGCGGAACCTGCCATCGCGAAGCTCGACGCGGCGGACATCGCCTTCGGCCGCGTGAATGATGTGTTCGGCCTGCACAAGCATCCGCATCTGCGCCTGATGCCAGTGACGACGGAAGTCGGTGCGGTCAGTATGCCCGCGCCGCCCGCGCAGTGGATGGGCGACCCCATTCTCACCAGCGATACCGTGCCGGCACTCGGCGCGCATTCGCGCGCAGTGCGTGAGGAGTTTTTGGGTTAGCTGTCGCTTAGGGCCGCGCGCTGACAGTGTGAGGGGTAGCGCCAAACGCAAACGCGGCACAGGTTGCCGCCCCTCATCCTAACCTTCTCCCCGTGAAGGACGGGGAGAAGGGACCTGTCGCGTGCGGCTCGCGCCAAGCTTATAAAAAAGCGGGGGTTCGGGGGTGTCCCCGATTGGGGTCAGGGGCGAAAGCCCCGTCGCGCCGAAGGCGCGATCACCTCACCGCTTGCGCATCGGTTTACTCGGCCTGTTGGGTTCGGCTTGCTCGAACTGATTGGGATTGAGCCCGATGATCTCGAATGAGCGCAGCATGTGCGCGGGAAGCGGTGCCGTCACGTCGATCTGCGGTCGGCCCACGCGCGGATGAGGAAGCACGAGACGGCGCGCATGGAGATGCAACTTCGTCTCCAGCGCTTCCATGATCTGCGTGATTCCGCCCTCGTATTTGTTGTCGCCGATAATGGGATGGCCGATCATGGCCATGTGCGCGCGGAGCTGATGCTGGCGGCCGGTGACGGGTTTCAATGAAACCCAGGCCGCGCGATTGGCGACGCGATCGATCACCGAATAGTGCGTCGTCGCGTGCATGGCCGCATCCTGCTCGCCGGCTTCTGCTTTGCGCACACGATCGCCCTCAGGACCGGAAGCTTTCACGAGCGCGGCTTCAATCTTGCCCTGGCGCGGGACGGGCACACCTTTGACGAGGGCCCAGTAGGTTTTTGCGGCGGCGCGCGTCTGGAATGTGCGCCCGAGCTTCGCAGCGATGTCGCGCTTCTTCGCGATCAGCAACGCGCCGGTGGTGTCTCGGTCGAGGCGGTGCACGAGGCGTGGGCGATCGCCGAAGCGATCGGCCATGCCGGCGAGAATGCCGTCGATGTGCCGGCGCGTGCCGGTACCGCCCTGCACGGCGACGCCGAAGGGCTTGTTGAGTACGAGGATGTCGTCATCCTCGAAAAGGATGCAGCTCTCGATGAGATCGCGATCGGCCTTGCCGGCGGGCGGCGCGCTTTTCTGTTCGCTGGCCGCTTTCTTCGGGGGCTGCCGTACGATGTGGGGCACGCGGATCTCGGCGCCGGCTTCGAGCCGCGCATTCGCCTCGACGCGGCGGCTGTCGACGCGCACCTGTCCTGTGCGGAGCAGCTTCTGCAGGTAGACGTGACCGACATCGGGAAAGTGCACGCGGAACCAGCGGTCGAGGCGCATGCCCGCCTCGTCGCGCGCGACCCTGATGGTTTCGACAGGTGCAGTCATCGGAGACCTCGGACGAGAGCCATGCCCAGCACCAGCGCGGCAACGGAGAGAATGATGGAGAGCGCCACGTACAGGATCAGGGCTGTGTGCTGGCCGCGCTCATGCAGAAGCCACGTATCGAGCGAGAAGGCGGAGAAGGTCGTGAAGCCGCCGAGGATGCCGGTGGCCAGGAAGATCCTCCAGGCGGCGCCGGACACGCCGCTGAGAGGCATGAGGGCTTCAATAACAATACCCATGAGCAGCGAGCCAACAATGTTCACCGTGAAGGTCGCCCATGGAAAGCTCGGGCCGAACCAGGCGAGCATGGCAACATTCACGAGATGGCGGGCGCCGGCGCCGAGCGCGCCGCCGACCGCGGCGAGCAGCAGGTGCTGCATGGCGGCTCAAGCCTCATTTTCAGTGTTTCACCACCCTCTTAGCGTGTTCGCGCGGGGATGTCGCGGGGCCCCTCGGGGCGTCTCTGGTAGGCATAAGCCAAACCCGCCGGTTTCCTTAACTTGACTTCGGACTGCCCCGCGGGGAATGTCCCGCCAAATCATAGGTGCACGGCCGCATTCGGCGCCCGTGGACCGCCTGAGGATGCTTGCCGAGGCCATGGCCACATATCTGGACTTCGAGAAACCCATCGCAGAGCTGGAGAGCCGGGTGGCGGAGCTGCGCGCGCTGACCCAGGACGACGATAGCACCGCGATCGGCGACGAGATCAGTAAGCTCGAGGGCCGTGCGGCCCAGCTTCTCGCCGAAACCTACGGCGGGCTCAATCCCTGGCAGAAGACGACGGTCGCGCGCCATCCGGATCGGCCGCACTGTCTCGACTATATCGAGCAGCTTATCGAGAGCTTCACGCCGCTCGCCGGCGACCGCTACTTCTCGGAGGATGCTGCCATCACGGGCGGCATCGGGAAGTTCCGCGGGCGCTCCGTGATGGTGATCGGGCACGAGAAAGGCCACGATACCGAGACGCGCATCAAGCACAACTTCGGCATGGCGCGCCCCGAGGGCTATCGCAAGGCCGTGCGCCTCATGGACATGGCGGAGCGTTTCGCACTGCCCGTCGTCTCCCTCGTCGATACCGCGGGTGCCTATCCGGGCGTTGGCGCCGAGGAGCGCGGACAAGCGGAGGCCATCGCCCGCTCGACGGACCGCTGCCTTTCGCTCGGCGTACCCATGATCGCTGTCGTGATTGGAGAAGGTGGATCGGGTGGCGCCATCGCCATTGCGAGCGCCAATCGCATTCTCATGCTCGAGCATGCTGTCTACACCGTAGCGTCACCGGAGGCCGCGGCTTCGATCCTGTGGCGCGACTCGACGCGCGCCGTCGATGCCGCGACGAGCATGAAGATCACGGCGCAGGATCTGCAGGAGCTCGGTGTGATCGACGAAATTGTTGCCGAGCCCGTCGGTGGTGCGCATCGCGATAAGGAAGGCGCGGTGCGGCGCGCCGGTGATGCCATCGCCAAGGCACTCGCCGCATTCGACAAGATGTCGCCCGACGAGGTGCGCAAGCAGCGGCACGAGCGGTTCCTGAATATCGGGCGCTCACTGTAGTTCGCGCTGTCTTTTGCTTACTTGCCGCGGGCTGCTGGGAAGGGGTGCTTCGCAGCCCCGTCGTGGTGCTATGCCCGCGGCGACCATGCGGACAACTCTCGTCCGGCGCAAAAGTCATGAAGGCGGGTGGGGCCGGGAGGGTGTCCCTCCCGGTGGAGCGCGAGGCTGGCCTCGCTCGTGCCGAAGGCGCGACCCACTTACGCCTCTGGTTTTCCCGCCATCATTCGCAGTGGTGTGAACACGAGCACGGTCTCGCCGCGCTGATTGATCACGGTATTGCGCGTCCGCACGAGGCCGCGTCCGCCTTTGGAGGTTGGGCGCTGCTCGATGACTTCGATCTCGCAGTGAATGGTATCACCAGCGAAGGTCGGTCCCTTCACGTCGAGTTCCATATTGAGAAAGGCGAGCCCGGTGCCCTGGATGGTGCCGAGCATGGTCATACCTTCAGCGATCGCATAGACGAGCGCGCCCGGAGCGACCCGGCCCTGGATGGCGGAGTGCGCTTTGACGAACTCCATGTCCGTGAAAAGCACTTCCAGGAAGCCCGTACAGGAAATGAAATTGACGATGTCGGTCTCGGTGATCGTGCGGCCGAAGGTCTTGTACTTCGCGCCGACGGGCATTTCCTGCCA
>JAEYYJ010000353.1 GCA_023430845.1 Pseudomonadota bacterium | reverse complement strand
CGGGTTCGCGGCATCGGCCTGCTCATCGAGCGCAAGCTCAATGCCATGGGCGTGTCGACCTACGAGCAGATTGCCAACTGGACGGCCGACGACGTCGGCACGGTCAATGCGAAGCTCGAGTTCAAGGGCCGCATCGAGCGCGAGAACTGGATCGAGCAGGCGCGCATTCTCGCGTCCGGCGGTCATACGGATTTCTCACGCCGGTTCGAGCGGGGCGAAGTCTAGCTGCTTCATCGGTTGCCACTGGGCATCTGCTTGCTCATGATGCCTTGAGCCGCGTGCATTGGCGCGGGCACATTTGCTTTTTGTCGGGACGGAGCATTCCGGAATGGGCTCATTGCTGAAGGCGTCGCTGGCTTTTGCCGTCGCCATGCTCTGCTGGGCGAATACGGCGAGCGCGCAGAAGCGCGTGGCCCTGGTGATCGGCAACGCGGCCTACACGCACACTGCCGCTCTCGCCAATCCGAAGAACGATGCTGGTGATGTCGCGGCGACGCTCGCGAGCTTCGGCTTCGAGATCGTGGAGGGCTATGATCTCGACAAGCCCGCCTTCGATCGCACGGTGCGGAACTTTGCCGCCGCCCTCCAGGATGCCGAGGTGGCGGTGTTCTTCTATGCCGGCCATGCTCTGCAGGTTCAGGGGCAGAACTATCTCGTTCCCATTGATGCCGAACTGACCGGTGCCGCGGCGCTCGACTTCGAAATGGTGCGCCTCGA
The DNA here is from genome assembly GCA_023430845.1 of Pseudomonadota bacterium. Classification (GTDB taxonomy): domain Bacteria; phylum Pseudomonadota; class Alphaproteobacteria; order Rhizobiales; family Hyphomicrobiaceae. The sequence goes on along the minus strand of JAEYYJ010000353.1, from coordinate 2,385 downwards.
CCTCATTCAGCGCACGATGGAAAACCAAGCGCGCACGAACATCCTGTTCCTCGATGCGTGCCGCGATAATCCGCTGGCGAAGAACCTTGCGCGTTCCATGGGAACGCGTTCGGCCAGCATCGGCCGTGGCCTCGCAAGCGTTGAAGCCGGTGTCGGCACGCTGATCAGCTTCTCGACGCAGCCCGGCAATGTCGCGCTCGACGGCGGCGGGCGCAATTCGCCGTTCGCGGGCGCGCTCGTGCGTAACCTGCGCGCATCGGGGCACGATGATCTGAGCTCGCTCCTCATTTCCGTGCGCAATGATGTCATGAAGGCGACGAGCAACAAGCAGGTTCCATGGGAGCATTCCTCGCTCACGGGCCGCTTCTTCTTCAACCTGAAGGCGCCAGCGGCGGCTGCCGGCGCCCAGACTTCACCGGCGCCAATGGCTTCGCGCGACGAAGCTGCCGAGGCGTGGAACGCGGCGAAGGACAGCACGAGCGCGTTCGTCCTCGAAGCGTTCATCAAACGCTATGCCGGTTCGTTCTATGCCGAGCTTGCGCGTGAGCGCTTGCAGTCGCTGCAGAGCCGGCAGGCTGCGGCGACGCCGTCAACGCCCGCACCGGCACCTCCCGATGCGCTGGCGAATTCGCCGCAGCCTGGGTCTCAGCCGAGCGACCCATGGACACTTACAGGCAACAACACGCTCGACCTGCTCGACGGGCGCGTGCTCTTCTCGATGATCGGCACGCCGTATCGCGGTCGACGCGATCTCGTCGGCGTTCGCATAAACGGCGAGACGACAAGCCTTGGGGTCGGCCAGTTCGTGCATGTGAGCCGGGTGGGCGAGATCTGCGGGATCTTCTTGCGCCAGATCCATGTCAGTACGCGAAACGCGGACTTTCAGGTGCTGTGCGGCGAGGCGTTCGGTGACCCGCCGCAGGACAGGGCAGCGATCGCCATCGCCCTGCCCTTCAAGGCCCCTTTGGCCGAGGTTTTCAGCCTGGAGCGTGGAACGAGCCGCGAGGTTCAGAACGGCAAAGCGACCGCTCTCGTCACTTTCTTCGCGGCGCCTTACCGTGGTCGTCGCGACGTTGTCGGCGTGCGCATCCAGGGGGAGGAGAAGTCGTTGTCGATCGGCGAGAGGGCAGAAGCATATGTCGGCGACAGCGCCTGCCAGTTCGTGCTGCGGCAGATCCATACGGGCTACAAGACCGCCGAGTTCCAGTGGCAGTGCTGAGTTAGCTAGAGCAGCCACTCGCGAAACGGCACGATCAGCTCAGGGCCCTCGTTGCGGGCGTTGTTGAGCCGCGGATCGACGGTTATGTGCTCGAGCAGATCGTCGGGTGCCGGGCGCAGCATTTCGACTGCCATCTCCGCCTTGAAACCGCGCGCATCGAGCCAGGCATCGAAGTGCTCGGGCTGCAGGATCGCCGGCATTCGATCATGGAGCGGTGAGAGCTTGTTGTTCGCCGCGACGGTCAGGATGGCCATGGTGTCGATTTCGCTGCCGTCCGCGCCGAGCCAGCTTTCCCAGAGCCCGGCGAAAGCGAGAAGTCCGCTGTCCGGCCGCCGGATGAGATGCGGTTGCCGCGCGCCGGCCTTTCCGGTCCATTCGTAGAAGCCATTGGCCGGTATGAGGCAGCGGCGATGGCGCATGGCGCCGCGGAACGAGGCCTTCTCGGTCGCGCCTTCGGCCCGCGCGTTGATCATGAGCGATAGGCGGGCAGGATCCTTGGCCCACCCCGGGATGAGCCCCCAGCGGACGAGGGCCAATTCGCGTTTATGGTTATGATCGACGCGGACGATCAGCGTGGGCTGGGTCGGCGCGATATTGTAGCGCGGCGGGAAAGGCTCGCCATTCCATGCGCCGAAATGCTCCCGAACGGCCTCCACGGTTTCTGTCAGGTTATAGCGCGAGCACATGGGCCTGGTTCTCGATTCGCGGATGTCTGGGGGGGACGCCCAGCCATGCGCGCCACACCCCTTGGGATTGCTCCCTTCTTGCTCTAACGTCCCGCTCAAATCAAACACCGCGACCGGCCGGCCCCAGGGGAGCGCAATGACAAGAGAAACTGCCGTATCGAGCGCCCTCGCCTACTACGACGACCAAAAAGAGGGTTACTTCGCCGATCTGGGGCGCTGGGTCGCCGTCCCGACCGAGAGCCAGAATCCTGAACGCCTGCATGTGCTCGCCGCCTACCTCGAAACGGTGATCAGCCCCGAACTCGAGGCGCTGGGCTACACGATCAAGATCTACTCGAACCCGCTGCCGGGTTGTGGCCCGGTGCTGCTCGCGACGCGTATCGAGGATCCGGCGCTTCCGACCTTCATCGCCTATGGCCATGGCGATGTGGTGCTCGGGATGGAAGGGCGCTGGGCGAACGAGCGCGATCCCTGGAAGCT
>JAEYYJ010000349.1 GCA_023430845.1 Pseudomonadota bacterium | reverse complement strand
GCGACCTCCGAATAGGCGAGACGGCGCCCCACGCGCACGAGCCGGGCTTCCGCGATCACGTCGCGCGCGGGCGGGCGCGTGAGGAATGTGATGTTGAGATTGCTGGTGACGGATGGGATCGCTGCGGAACCAAGCCGGCCGATGAGCGCTACGTAGATCGAGAAGTCTGCGACCGTGAACATGGCGGGGCCGGATATCGTTCCGCCGTGGCGCGTGTTGCGTTCTGTGAGGCGCATTCGCACGCGGGCGGTATCGGGGCCGACGGATTCGATTTCCATCACGCGTCCTGACGCATGGATCTGTGGAAAGGATGCGTCGATCAGCTCGGTGACGGCAGTGACAGAAAGGTGACTCGGCTGTGGGGTATCAGTTGACATCCTTATTGGTGTCCCACTCTGGTGATCTGCTATAGGCACGTCGGCATTGCGACCAATCTTGGCGAACGACGCAAGCTCGAGATTTCGAACGAGGAGAAGCCCGATGCTCAGTAGGTTTGGAACTCTTGCCGCGTTTGCTTCGGCAGTGGCAATAGGCCTGATGTCGCTCATTGCTGCGCCCGCGGTCAATGCGCAGGATGCTTTCAATCAGCTCCAGCTCAACGATAAGCACATCCAAGGCTTTATCGCCGCGCAGGCGGATATCACGCAGTTCATCGAGCGCAACCCTGCGCAAGAGGGCACGGCCCCGACGGACAAGCAGCAGGCGGAGCTCGACACCATCGCGAAGAAGCACGGCTTCAAGGATTACACCGAGTACGATGACGTCGCGTACAATATTTCCGTGATTTTGAGCGGCATCGACCCGGATACGGGCAAGTACACCGACCCGATCGAGCTGATCAAGAAAGAGATCGCCGAGATCAACGCCGATACGCAGATCAATGCGGCCGAGAAGAAGCAGATGCTCGAGGAGCTGAACGACGCGCTGAAGAATACGCCGCCGGTCAAGTTCCCCAGCAATATCACGCTCGTTTCGAAGCATCGCGAGGCTCTGGAGAAGGCGCTCGGACAGCAGTAAGCTCGGCGCGAGCGGCGCCTGATCCGGGCGCCGCCGCGATCGCGCAAGGAATACCCGGATGCAGGATGGTGGATCGCCGACAGGCACCCTGAAGGACAGCGCCTCGCTCATGAGCGAGGCGCGCCATGATGCGGTTGCCGTCCTGACCTTCACACGGTCCGAGGCGCGCAATAGCCTGAGCCTCGACATGCTCGACGCGCTGCAGTCGGCGATCGACCGTCTGTCCGGCGAGTGCGGGGTGAGCGCGATCGTGCTGGCGGCGACAGGCCCCGCGTTCTGCGCCGGTCATGATCTCAAGGAACTGACGAGCCATCGTGGCGATCCGGATGGCGGGCGCGGCTTCTACGCGCTCACCATGTCGCGCTGTGCGGCTGTGATGACGTCGATCATGCGCAGCCCCAAGCCCTTCATCGCTGCCGTCGAAGGTGTGGCGACTGCGGCGGGTTGCCAGCTCGTTGCGACTTGCGATCTCGCGGTGGCCGGAGCGGCGGCGAAGTTCGCGACGCCCGGCGTCGACATCGGGCTCTTCTGTTCGACACCGATGGTGGCGCTCACGCGCAACGTGCCGCGCAAGCGCGCGATGGAAATGCTGCTGACCGGCGAGATGCTCGGAGCGGAGCAGGCGACCGCCTACGGTCTCGTCAATCGCGTGGTGGAGGAAGGTCAGGCGCTCGACACTGCGATCGGGCTCGGGCGCATCATTGCGAGCAAATCCCCGGCCACCATCCGGATCGGTAAGGAAGCGTTCTACGCTCAAGTAGAGAAGCCGGTGGCAGAGGCTTATGCCTACGCGAGCGAGGTCATGGTGCGCAATATGATGCACCGGGATGCCGAGGAAGGCATCGGCGCGTTCGTCGAGAAGCGCCCGCCCGCCTGGAAGGGTGATTGAGAATGGTCCCGCAGCGGATAACGCTCATAACACTCGGCGTTGCCGACGTGGCGGTCTCGCGCCGCTTCTACGAAGGCCTCGGATTTTGTGCGGCTGGCGTCGATGGTGAAGGCGTAGCGTTCTTCGACATGAATGGCGTCGTGTTTGCCGTATTCGGGCGGCAGGATCTGGCTGAAGACGCCAACACAGAGATCGAGAGCGGCGAAAAGTGCTCGCGCATTTCGCTTGCGATCAATCTGGAGAGCGAGGCAGCCGTCGACGCGGCCATGACGTTCGCTGCGCAGCAAGGCGGTCGCGTCACGCAGCCGGCGCGCAAGGTGTTCTGGGGCGGGTATGCGGGCTATTTCGCCGATCCCGATGGATTTCTGTGGGAGATCGCCTACAACCCGTTCTGGCCGCTGGACGAACACGGGCGCCCGCAATTGCCGCCGCCGAAGAGCCCCTGAGCGCGCATGAACCACGACCGCTACACCGACGCCTTCATCGCGACGATCCTCAACGAGGTCAAAGTGATCGCGATGGTCGGGGCGTCGGCCAACACGAACCGGCCGAGCTACTTCGCCATGAAGTACCTGCTCGGCAAGGGCTTCCGCGTGATCCGGGTCAATCCTGGGCTCGCGGGGCAGGAGATCCTTGGGCAAAAGGTGCTGGCGAGTCTCGGCGAGATCGATGGCGCCGTGGACATGGTCGACATCTTCCGCAATTCGGAAGCGGCGCTTGGGATCGTGCGCGAGGCGATCGCGCTGAAAGAGAAGCTCGGGCTCAAGGTCATCTGGATGCAGCTTGCTGTCCGCAATGACGAGGCGGCGGCTGAAGCGGAGGCTGCCGGCATCAAGGTAGTGATGAACCGCTGCCCGAAGATCGAATATGGCCGGCTGTCAGGCGAAATCGGCTGGGCGGGCGTCAATGCGGGACTGGTGAGCTCGAAGCGGCCGCAACTCGGTGCTGCCGGCGTGCAGAACCACGTGATCCGGCCGCGGTCGGGGTAGGACAGCGTGGGTTCGTTTTGAGATCGGGGCGGCTTCAGCCGCCCTTCTGATTCTTGCGGTACCAGCGGCCCATCAGTTCAATGGCGACCATGGCCATGAGTGCGCTGACGAGGAGGATCGTCACGCCGACCGTGCTGCCCCACGTGTCGAGGATGAAGGCATAGACTGTCGGTGCTAGCGCGCTGACGACGAGGATCGGCGTAGCGATGAGGCCGAGCACCCGCCCATAGCCCTCGGCGCCGAACAAGGCGAGGGGCACGGCGCCACGCACGATGGTGATCACGCCCTGCGATGCGCCCATGAGGAGCGTGAAGGCGAGGATCGGGGCGAATGCGCCTTCACTGAAGAGCAGCAGGAGCAACGAGAAGGGCAGCGCGCCGATGGCAAATCGTGCGACCGTGAAAGCGTGCAGGTTGCGGCCGAAGACGATCTCGATAACGCGGCCGCCGAACTGCGCGACGCCTTTAAGTGAGGCGATCCAGACGGCGGTGGCGGTCGCCATGCCGGCGGTCTCGAACAGTGGCACGAGCTGCACCGAGACGACGCCGAAGACGAAGCCGTTGAGCGACATGATGAGAGCGAAGAGGATCATGCCGATCGTGCGGGCGCGGCCTTCAA
>JAEYYJ010000306.1 GCA_023430845.1 Pseudomonadota bacterium | reverse complement strand
GCATGTCCTGGTCGCGGAACGGCTTCGTGAGAAAGTCGACGGCACCGGCCTTCATTCCGCGCACGGTCATCGGGATATCTCCGTGACCTGTCATAAGGATAACCGGCATGTGCACGCCGGCGCCGGCAAGCCGGTCCTGGAAATCGAGACCGCTCAATCCCGGGAGCCGGATGTCGAGCACCAGGCAGCCGGCCGCGCCCGCATGACCCGACTGCAGGAACTCCTGTGCCGAGCCAAAAAGGCGGGTAGCGTGCCCCACAGATCGAAAAAGGCTGTCGAGCGCGGTGCGAATTGCTCCGTCGTCGTCGACAATGTGGATGGTGGGGACCTCGGCGGCGGGTTTGGCGCCAGCGGATCGGTCCTGAGTTGATTTTGCCATGAGTCGCTCGAAGATATCTCACACATTGGTGCATTGCGATAAGCTGGATCGAAGCACATTTTACTGTCAATCGACAGGCAGGTTTAAGGGATTCCGAATGATCACGCCCGATGGTGCTCAACCGCTCTCCGGCAGTCCGACCGACGCATCCGACCTCAGAGCGGTGACCAACGCGATCCCGACCCTGGTGTCCTTCTTCGACGCCGATCTGATCTGCCGCTTCGCCAATGACTACCATCGCGAGTGGTTCGGACGTTCTCCGGAGAGCCTTGTCGGCATCCACATGCGTGACTTCATCGGGGCTGAGACCTTCGCCGCGCGAGGGCCCTATGTGGCGCGTGTCAGGACCGGCGAAACGGTTTCGTTCGACGCCAAAGTACCGCACGGCACCGACGACTGGCGCTACGCCGCCGTCACCTATGTGCCGCGTATGAATGAGCGGGGTTTTGACGGCTTCTACGTGCTCGTATTCGACATTACGCGCCGCAAACGCGAACTGGTCGGGATGCTCGACCTTGCCCACGATGCGATTTTGATGCGCTCGCTCGATGGAAGCGTGGCTTTCTGGAACGAGGGCTGTGTCGGAGTCTATGGTTGGAGCCGCGAAGAAGCGGTGGGCCAACATCTGCGGGATCTCGTCTCCTGCGAATTTCCCATACCTCTTGAAGACGTTCAATCGGAGCTGCTCAAGACCAATCGTTGGGACGGCGAGATCGTGCGGCTGAACCGCGACGGCACCGAGCGCCGGATCGCAGCGCGCTGGTCGCTGAGGCGCGACAGCACCGGTCTTCCGGTCGAGATCCTCGAGATGGGACGCGACGTCACCTCGCAGCGGCACAGCGAGGAGAGCCTTCGGCGCAGCGAGTCGCGCTATCGCAACGTCTTTCAGGCGATGGCAGTGGCGTACCTCGAACTCGACATTACGCGGCTCATGGCGATGGACGCGGCGTTGACCGAGCAGGGTGTGACGGACCTGCGCGCGCATTTCGCCGCCAATCCGGGGCTGGCGCGCACCATGATGGACGCAATCGACATCATCGATGGCAACGAGAAGGCGCTGCAGCTCTTCGGCGGCACGCGCGACCAGCTGCTGGGCAGCGTCTCCCGTCTATGGCCTGTCGCCAGCGAGCCCGCATTCATGGAGAGCGTCATCGCCGCCGATACGTCGCCGCACTTCGAAGCGGAGACGCGCATGCAATCGCTCGACGGCCGTGAGATCGATGTTCTTTTCACATGCTCGTACGTGCCCGACTCGATCGACAGCAAGATCTTCCACGTCGGCATCATCGACATTTCGGAGCGCGTGCGCGCCAACAACGAGCTCGCGCGCATCCAGAATGAGCTTGCTCATGCGGCGCGCGTCTCGACGCTCGGCGAGCTGTCGGCCTCGATCGCACACGAGGTCAACCAGCCGCTGACCGCCGTGGTCACCAACGCACAGGCGAGCCTGCGCTGGCTCTCGAACGCCAATCCGAACGTCGACGAGGCAAAAGCCGCGATCACGCGCGCGGTCGATGAGGCCAAGCGCGCTTCCGGCATCATCGCCCGCGTGCGCGCGATGTCGACCAAGAAGGAGCCGGAGAAGGTCTGCTTTCCTGCCCGGGCGCTCGTCGAAGACGCGGTGTCAATCCTGCGTTCCGAGCTCGCTAAGAACGATATCCGGCTGCGCTATACCGTCGGCACGGAAGTGCCGGACGTGGTTGGCGACCGTATCCAACTTCAGCAGGTTGTGATCAACCTGATGGTCAACGCGATCCAGGCCCTCACGCAACCGGGCGTCAGCAATCGGACGCTGACGGTACGCGTGTCGCGTGACGGCGAGGAGATCGGCATCGAGGTCGAGGATACCGGCCCCGGCATCGATCCTGACCATGTTCCGCGCCTGTTCAATGCTTTCTTCACGACCAAGACCGAAGGCATGGGCATGGGATTGTCGATCTCCAAATCGATCGTCGAAGCCCATCGCGGGCACATCGAGGTGAAGCCCGCAAATCCCCATGGCGCTGTATTCCGCATCACTCTGCCGGTATCCGAACACGCTCACTGACTGCAGCCGCGGGCCATTTAGCGGGGGTAGCGGCACCCCGCCACATACCGAGGTATGAAGTCCTCAAACTCGTGCTCTAGTTTTTGATCCCGCACGTAGAATACCGGCTCGGACCGGCAAGGCTCATCTTAGGTTCATCGCCGCCACGAAGCGCGGCTCACAAATTGAACCAAACGGAGATGAGCCATGAAGACGATACTCAGCACCCTCGTTGCCCTCGGCGTTCTCGCCGGCGCCGCCAATGCCCAGCCCTTCAAGCCTTTCGACGACATCACCATCGCCGTCCCGCACTCGACGGGCTACGAGCAGGCACTCCCCCGCGTCAGCAACGATGATCACCGCCAGGCGCTGCCGCGCTCCAGCAGCGACGACTATCGCGATGCGCTGCCGCTGACCGACACCACGTTCGGCGACATCACCATCGCGACCCCATAACCCTCATCCCGGAACACTTGACCCGCGCCGCTCCAAAAAAACGGAGCGGCGGGTCTCAACCAGAGCCCAACGGAGAACTACCATGAAGACGATTCTCAGCACCCTCGTTGCCCTCGGCGTTTTCGCCGGCGCCGCCAACGCCCAGCCGTTCAAGCCCTTCGACGACATCACCATCGCCGTCCCGCATTCTGCGGGCTACGAGCAGGCGCTTCCCCGCGTCAGCAACGACGATCACCGCCAGGCGCTGCCGCGCTCCAGCAACGACGACTATCGCGATGCGCTGCCGCTGACCGACGCAACATTCGGCGACATCACCATCGCTACGCCCTGACCGCACATCGAGCAGCTACCGAGAAGCCGGGCGGCGACCCTTCCCCCCTCCCCCCGAGGGTCGCCGTCCGGGATCCCCTCCACAATTCAAAACAGGGGCTGCGAGAGCGGCCCCTGTTTTCTTGTTCGTCATACTCTCGTGTTGCGGTCAGGCGCTCGCACCTTCCACGACCACCTGTTGAATTTCACCGGCGCCACATGGCCTGGCGACTGAGCGCAGCCTGACAAGTGCCTTGAGCTGAGCAGCCCGAGCCGTACTTACGTCAGCGCACCAAAGCGGACACGTCCAGGCTAGCGAACAGGATTCCGCACAACCTAGCCAGCGGATGACGCCATGTAGCGCGCGTGATGCGGAAGCACAAAGACGTCACCATCTTGCGGTGTGGTGTTTACTCGCGCCGTCCAGCCATAAACCGACGCCAGCAGCTCGTTCGTGAGGACATCCCGCGGGCGCCCCACTGCCCGGACCCGTCCCTTGGCCATGACCACCAGCACGTCCGCCCACGCCGCCGCGAGATTGAGATCGTGTAGGACGAGCGCCACGGTCAGCCCGGAAGTCGCCAAGTGCCGGCAAAGAGCCATGACCTGCGTCTGCTGTGCGGGATCGAGGCTGGCCGTGGGTTCATCCAGCAGAATGACCTGCCCATCGACACCGTGCCGCATGGCGGCATTGAGTTGGCACAGCGCGCGGGCAATGTGCACACGTTGTCGCTCGCCCCCGGAGAGTTCCAGATAGTTGCGCGCCTCGAAACCCGTGAGCCCGACGGCGGCGAGAGCCCCGATTGCGACCTCCGGACTTTCGTCCAGGCCGAAGCCGGGCACGCTTGCGCCCAGCATGACGACCTCACCGACGGTGAACGGAAAGCCGAGGCTCGCTCCTTGCGCAACCAGCGCGCGCCGCTCGGCAAGCTCTCGAGGCTTGAAGTCGGAAATGCTCCGACCATCCAGGGTTGCCGCCCCCTTGGTCGCCGGCCAGACGCCTGAGGCGACTTTGAGCGCCGTGGATTTGCCGGCGCCATTGGGCCCGATCAAAACGGTTGTGCGGCCGGGCTCGAGCACCAGGTCCACACCGGATATGAGCGTGCGTCCATTACGCTCGACGGTCACGCTGCTGAGTTCGATCCGGCCCATCAATCCGCCCCCGCAACGCCGCGTGAGAGAACCAAGTGCAGGAATACCGGACCGCCGACAACCGCCATCACGATACCGAGTGGCAGCTCCGCCGGCGCGACGATGATGCGCGCCACGACATCGGCGCCAACAACCAGCGCCGCACCGAGCACGGCACTGACCGGCAGCACCATGCGATGATCGGGCCCTGTCAAAAGACGCACGAAGTGCGGGACCACCAATCCCACGAAACCGACCACGCCGGCGACGGCCACAGCCGCGCCCACAGCCGCCGCCGTCGTCACCACGATCACCATCTTGACACGCTCGACCGCGATACCGAGGTGATAGGCTTCCGCCTCGCCGAGCAGGAACCCATTGAGGGCTCGCGTCAGCGATGGCGTGACGATAAGCAGCGCCACGACAAACGGCACCACCGCGATCACTTTGGTCCAGCTCGAGCCGGAGAGACTACCCATCGACCAAAGCGTCAGGTCTCGCAGCTCGCGGTCGTCGCTGACGTAGGCCATGAGCCCGGTCAGCGCACCGGTAATGGCCGCAATCGCAACACCGGACAGCAGCAGCGTGGCGACAGATAGTGTTCCACCGCGATTGGCGATCCACACGAGGATCAGCGACGTCAGCAATCCGCCGGCGAACGCCGCCACGGGCAGCGCGTAGAAGCCGAACACGCGCATCCACGCGAGAGCCGGAGTCGTTCCGAGCGCTATAGTGGCGACCGCGAAGAGAGCTGCGCCCGACGACACGCCGATCAGTCCCGGATCGGCGAGCGGATTGCGAAAGAGGCCCTGCATCATGGCGCCTGCAACAGCTAGCGCGCCGCCGACGAAGGCGCCGAGCAGCAGACGCGGCAACCGGATTCCAACCAGCACGAGATGCTCGCGGCGCAGTACCGGATCGCTGAAGTCGCCGCTGAAAGCAGCCTGAAGGACACGCGGCAGAGAACCGAGCGATATTCCGGTGGGACCGATCGCCAGCGAGGCGATCGCCAGGACAACGAGCGCCGCGCCTGCGAGTGGCAGAACCCACAGACCGCGAGGCTTTGGCAGCGCAGCGACCGGTGCGACATGCTCCGCCGGGCGGATGCGCATCTCAGCGCGGTTCATCCTTTCGACCCCTGGGGGCTCGGGGCCTGTAGCTGCTTCATGAGGTCCCCGGCGGCGGCCGGCGCGCGAGGACCAAAGCCGAGGAAATAGAGACCATCCACTTCGATCAGGCGCCGGTCACGACCGGCGCGCGTGGCAGCGACGCCCGGAAGTGCCAGCACTGCATCGTGAATGCCTCGCCCCGACGATCGGCTCATCAGGACGATCACTTCAGGGTCCATGGCAATCAGCGATTCCTCGGAGACCGGTTTGAAACCATTGAGGCTGGAGGCTGCATTCTTGGCGCCGGCGAGGCGCAGCATGGTGTCGGCGCTCGTCTCGGCGCCCCCGACGACGGCTCGCCCACCCTGCACGCTTAGCACGAACAGCACGGCGGGGTTTCGCGACAGCCGTCCTCGCGCCTCGGCGAGATCGGCAAAGCCCTTTTCGATACGCGCGACGAGCGCGTCGCCAGCCTCGGCTTGTTGGATCTTCGCTGCAATAGCGCGCACCCGCGCCTTCAGAGATTCGGCATTCGGATCGTCGTTGACCTCGAAATAGTCGATGCCGCTTCCCTTCAGCGCCCGAACCACTTCCGGCGGACCAGCTTTATCGCTCGCAATGATGGCGTTCGGCGCGACCGAGAGCACACCTTCGGTGGAGAGAGCACGAAAATAGCCGACGTTCTTGTGCGTTTTCAGCGCCTCGGGCGGGAACTGGCTTGTTGCGTCGACAGCGATGATGCGATCGGCCGCACCGAGCTCGTAGAGAATCTCCGTAACGGCGCCGCCGACAGAGAGAATTCGTGATGGCTCCTTTGCCTGCACTGCCGGACCGCCTGCGAAGGCGACCGCGGTTGTCACGAGCAGCACGAAGCTCATGCATCGAGCGAAGCGAACGTTGATCATCGCGCGCTTTCCATTTGTTAGGTGATCACATTGCTCACGGCAAGCCAAGGCGACTGTCCTTCCGGCCGTGGCGACTTTGTGTCTGCCCACGAGCAGCTCGGAAAACCGGGTGCGCAACGCAAGCCATTCCGCACCCCTCAACTGAACGCGCCGTCGCATTGACGCCTGCTGGCCATATCCCGCCCCTCAGGATGCTCTGCCATCTCATACTTGACTGTATCAGTAAAGAAAAATAGATTGATCGCGCTGATCGTGAACCCGCCTGAAAACAGCGGGCACCGTTCGGCCGTCAGCACGCCCGCGACCGCTCACCAAGCCCTCGCCAGCCAGCCAGACCGCTTGAGCACACTTGATGGACGAATGCGGCGGTTCGCATGTTGTCCGGCCGGGGGCTACGACAAGAAGATGGAAGCGGACCTCACTCGCGACAGTCAACGCTGGCGGTTTCGCCCCTCATATCCGACCCAGAACAACAACCTCGGGCTTCGATGTGCGCCGCTATGTTACCGTAAGGTTCTGCGCCGGGTAACAGCAAGCAGCAGATCGAGCTACGACACACGCCCCATGGGACGCCGCATCGAATTGGTGACTGGCGGTCGCGCTACCGCCCGTTTCCGCGCTTAGACTTCAGTAAAGAAGAGGCAAGGAGATACCTATGTACATCGCGATGAACCGCTTCCGTGTCGTCAAGGATCAGGCGAAGGCGTTCGAGCAACTCTGGGCGACCCGCGAAAGCTACCTCCACGAGATGAAGGGCTTCGTCGAGTTTCACCTCCTGAAGGGGCCGGAGAAGGAAGACCATCACCTCTATTCGTCGCACACCCTCTGGGAGACCTACGAGGACTTCCTCGCCTGGACGAAGTCGGAAGCCTTCCGCAAGGCGCACGCGCGCGCCGGCAACGAGCGCACGCAGCCCCTTACTGTCGGCCATCCTGAATTCGAGGGCTTCCACGTCATCCAGGAAGTGAAGGCCGACGGCAGCAAGATCATGCACGCTTCAGAGTAAGAGGGAAGCGGCACCATGAGTGAGATGATTCGCGAGGCCGGCGCCCCACTGGAGCCGTTGCACGAGCGGCTTGCCAAGAACCCCGACGGCATCGTCGAGCGCATCGCTCGCGAGTACGGCGTGAGCACGCTCGCGGTCGTCGAGTCGCTGCCACCAGCCCATCGCACGCTCATCAAAGGCGATCTCTTCGCCGATGTCATGAAGGAGCTCGAGAGCTGGGGCGAGATTCTCTTCATCGTGCACACACCTGATATCGTGCTCGAATGTGCCGGGTCGATCCCGCCCGGCTCATTCGGACGCGGTTACTACAATATTCACGGCGATAGCCCGATCGGCGGCCACATCCGCGCCGAGGCTTGCTCACGGATTGTGTTCCTGTCGCGCCCGTTCATGGGGCGGCAGTCCATGTCGATCCAGTTCTTCAATGGCGATGGCGAAGCCATGTTCAAGGTCTTCGTGCGCCGGGACGAGAATCGCGAACTCAAGGCCGATCAGGTCGCCAAGTTCGAGGCCATGCGCGCGCGGTACGCCGCCTGAGCGGTCATACACCCGCGCATCCCCGTCGAGAGCGACACGATAGAGCAGCGAGGCCGGGCAGCAGATGCGCTCGCGGCCTCGTTTGTGTGTTGGCCAGCCCGCATCATCGGCGCGTCGACGCATTGCAGATAGTCGGCACGGCGTGCGTGACGGACACACGTTTCCGGCGATAGATTAGCCTTAGGCAACCGTTCCCCGACTCAAGGGGGCCGGCGCAATGCCTTGCTAAAATCGAACAAAGGAGCGCTTTCGCATGTTCTCGCACGTCATGGTCGGGTCTGACGACGTCGGCAAGTCCAAGAAATTCTACGATGCCGCCCTGGGCGCCATCGGTATTCCGGAGGGCGGCGCCGATCCCAAAGGCCGCGTCTTCTATCGTACCAAGACGGGCGTTTTCGGCATCAGCAAGCCCATTGATGGCAAGGAAGCCTGCCACGCCAACGGCGGCACCATCGGCTTTGCCTGCACCAGCACGGAACAGGTCGACGCATTTCATGC
>JAEYYJ010000284.1 GCA_023430845.1 Pseudomonadota bacterium | reverse complement strand
TCGCGTGGTGGCGCGAGATGGGGGTGGACGGTGCGCTCGACGAGAGCGGGACCGACTGGCTGGCGCGCGACGGGGCTGTGCCAGGGCAGGCTTTCGCACTGCCAAAGGCCGAGACACCCGCCGCCGCTGCGATCGCATCGCCGGCATCAGGCCCTCGCGGATCTCAGTCGGCGGCAGGCCATCAGAGCCAGATGCCGGCGCGCGAGGCACCGCGGCGCTTCCCGACTGCGGCGCCAGATGCAGCAGCCCAATCCGCGCGGCAGGCGGCGCGGAAGGCCGCGACGCTCGACGAGCTCAGGTCCGTGCTGGAGAGTTTCGACGGTTGCGCGCTCAAGGCCACGGCGAAGTCGCTGTGCTTCTTTCGCGGGCGCGCCGATGCGCGGGTGATGATCGTGGGTGAGGCGCCGGGACGTGAGGAGGATCTGGCGGGTAAGCCCTTCGTGGGACGCGCCGGGCAGCTTCTCGACAAGATGCTCGCCGCGATCGGCCTGACCGAGGACGACGTGCACATCACCAATGTCGTGTACTGGCGCCCACCCGGAAACCGCACGCCCACACCGCAGGAAGTCCAGATTTGCCGGCCCTTTCTGGAGCGCCAGATCGAACTTGTCGCGCCCGATGTGCTCATGACGCTCGGCGGCCCGGCTGCGATCGCGCTCCTTGGTATCGAGGGCGGCATCATGCGCACGCGCGGTCGATGGCGGGAGCTGGAAGCCGGTGGCCGCAAGATCCCGGCCATGCCGACGCTGCATCCGGCCTATCTCCTGCGCACGCCGATCGGCAAGCGCCTTGCCTGGCGCGACCTGCTGGCCATACAGGAACGCCTGCTGGCCTCCCGAGGGAAATAACAAATGAGAAGCATCAAGGAAGCGCTCGACCATCGCTACGGCGATTTCGCCGATGCGGTAGCCCCCGAGCTCGAGAATTCGGACTTCCTGAGGGGGCTTGCTTCTCGGGGCGTCTGCCGGCGCTTTCGCGACGAGCCCGTGCCGGCGGCGCTCATCAATGCGCTTGCCGCCCTCGCGCTTGCTTCTCCCTCGAAAAGCGACCTCCAGCAGCGCGATATCCTGATCGTCGAAGACAAGGCCATTCGCGACCGCATCAATACCCTGCTCGCCGACCAGGACTGGATCCCCAAGGCGCCGCATCTGCTGGTCTTTATCGGCAACAATCGCCGCCAGCGGCAGGTGCACGACTGGACGGGCCTCCCCTTCGCGAACGACCACCTCGATGCCTTCTTCAATGCGGCGGTGGACGCGGGCATCGCTCTCTCGGCTTTCGTGCTTGCGGCCGAGGCGGCGGGCCTCGGCTGCTGCCCGATAAGTGTGATCCGCAACCATGCCGAGGAGGTGAGCGGCCTGCTCGGTCTGCCCGAGCATGTATTCCCGGTCGCGGGCCTCGGTTTCGGCTGGCCCCAGGCCCCGTCCCACATCAGCTTGCGTCTGCCACTCGAGGCGACGGTCCATCGCGACCGTTACCGGGATTGCACGAAAGAAATTGTTTCGAGCTACGACCGCCGCCGCAACAACGTGTTTCCTTACCGTAATCAGCGCAATGTCGCCCTGTTCGGGACGAGCGATTCTTATGGCTGGTCAGAGGATAAGGCCCGCCAGTACGCCGAGCCGGAGCGCGCCGACTTCGGCCAGTTCGTTAACGCACGTGGCTTCAAGTTGAAATGAAGTCACCGGAGTAACTTAAACGGCATTAAATCAATTCGTACTATTCCTATCCCTGCGCGTGCGGTGTCGGGGTCGACGCCACCCGCGTATCGGTGGAGGGGATTGTGGATATTCGTTTTGTGTATTTGCGGCCGACGCCCGTACTGTATTTCCGGTCTGTGGGGCCATACGACCGGTCCGTGAAGGATGCCTGGGGGACGATGCTCGGCTGGCTCGATGCGCGCAATCTGCGCAAATTCGGCCCGCGTGCGTTCGGCATCGTCCATGACCGCGCCCGATCCACGGACGCCGCGGCGCTGCGCTATGACGCCTGCGTCGAACTCGTGCCTGGCCTCCGTGCCGATCCCGAACTTGGGATCACACGCAAGGTGACACCGGGGGGCGCATACGCCCAGGGATTTCTCACGGGTTGTTACGGACAGATCAGCGACGGTTTCCGCTACATGTGCTCCCAATGGGCGGAGGCGGAGAAACTTCGTGTCGACACCTCACGTCCGCTCATGGAGATCTACCTCAACGATCCGGCGAAAACGCCCAAGAGTGAGTGGCTGACGCAACTCTGTGTCCCGATCCGCACCGAGCCCGACCCGCGCAAGCTTCTCCATGTCTGCGATGCGGAACTCGAGCTGGAAGCCTGAAGCCTGAAGCCTGAAGCCTGAATTGGCGCCATGCTGGCGCGACGCATGGCATTCGTTCGGGGGAAACGGCGCGCGAAGAAGCTGGGCGTGAAACGCCGCGTGTGCGTAAAACGAATCGTGATTTGCCACTGCAAGTCGTTCATGCGTCGATTGGCGTATGTGGGCATTTCGATCGTGCATAGTGGTTTTGCTCGCTGCGGTGGTGACCTTCGGCGCCATCGCGCCGTTGCGCGCCGACGAGCAAGTGGATCTCGAGCTCGTGCTGGCCGTGGACGTTTCCTGGTCCATGGATCTCGACGAGCAGCAGCTTCAGCGCGAAGGCTACGTCAACGCCCTGCGCGATCCTGAGGTTTGGAAAGCGATCAGCAGTGGTGGCACAGGGCGCATCGCGCTCATGTACGTGGAATGGGCGGGCCAGCTCATTCAGCAGATCGTCATGCCCTGGACACTGATCGACAGCCCCGAGGCGATTGAGGCTTTCGCCGCCAGACTGGAAAAAATGCCGATCTCGCGCGAGCGCATGACGTCGCTTTCCGGCGCGATCGATTTCTCGGCCCGCCAGTTCGGCACGCAGGGCTTCAAGGGCACGCGCAAGGTCATCGACGTGTCAGGGGATGGGCCCAACAATTCGGGCGGCCCGGCTGAGGTTGCGCGCGACCGTGCTGTCAAGGACGGCATTGTCATCAACGGCCTGCCGGTCATCCTGAAGCCGAACCAGAGGTCCGGCTTTTTTGATATCAACGATCTCGACAAGTACTACACAGACTGCGTCATCGGCGGGTTCGGGAGTTTCGTCATTCCCGTGCGCGCACGTTCCGAGTTCGGTCCCGCGATCCGGCGCAAGCTCATTCTGGAAATTGCGAACCTGAAGCCCGGGCACGACGACGAGCCGCGCTTCATTCGCACGCAGATGTCCGTTCCCTCGCCCGAGCGGAGCGACTGCATGATCGGCGAGAAGCTCTGGCGCATGTACATCGACGGTCGCTTCCGCGAGTAGGCGCGCGCTCCCGCCGAGCAGGCCCGAAAACGAAAGAGCCCCGCGCATGACATACGCAGGGCTCTCATCATTCCGGTAGAGGATAGGACGCCAATCAGATCGAGGCGTTGATCCAGTCTTCGAGCTTACGCTTCTGCACGAGCGCGCCGACCTGCTGGGCCGCGACCTTCCCATCCTTGAAGACGAGCAGCGTCGGCATGGCCTGAATACGAAAGCGCTGTGTGATCGCCGGGTTCTGGTCCACGTCGATCTTCACGACCTTGACCTTGCCAGCCATTTCCTGTGCGACCTGATCGAGCGCGGGCGCCATCGCTTTGCAGGGGCCGCACCATTCGGCGAAGAAGTCGACCACGACCGGCTCGGACGATTTGATGACCTCGTCTTCGAAGTTTGCGTCGGTAACGAACGCAGTCATTTAGGTGTCTCCTCGAGAGTGAGCCGCGTGCAGGCCTGCACGGGAGGGGATGCGGCTGAAGCGCCGCGTTGGCACTTAGGTAGGCATTGCATTCTCATGCGTCAAGTTGACCTCAATTCGGCGTGAACAGCGCCTCTTTTGCCCGCTCGAGTGAGGCTGTGGGAAACTCCATCAGTCTTGGATCCTCCGTCCACAACAGTGCCGCCCGAACATTCGGCACGCCAAAGACGCGCTGCACGGCCAGACGGTAGGCAGCAAGCTGATGAACGTAGGCGGGGGGCACTTCGGTGAGGTCGAGCGGAGGCGGGCGATTCGTCTTGTAGTCCACAATGAGGATCTCGCCATCGAGTTCCACCAGCCTGTCGATCTGGCCGGCAATGCGCAACGGCGGACCTGTGCCGCT
>JAEYYJ010000263.1 GCA_023430845.1 Pseudomonadota bacterium | reverse complement strand
CGACGCGCATGGCGACGCTCGATGCTTTTCGCGAGGGACGCATCCAGCTCCTTGCCGCATCCGATGTTGCCGCGCGTGGCCTCGACATCCCCGACGTCAGTCATGTGTTCAACTACGACGTTCCCTGGCAGGCCGACGACTACGTGCACCGCATCGGCCGGACGGGCCGCGCGGGCAAGCAAGGTTATTCCTGCACCATCGTGACGCCCGACGATATCAAGGCGCTTACGGCCATCACCAAGCTCACCGACGATGCTCCGCAATGGCTCGGCGATGCGCCCGACGAGGAGACCATGGCCGACGGCATGAAGCGCCGAGGCCGTGGACGTCGCGGCGCCAGCTCGAGCCGCGGTGGTCGCGATGCGCGTGGTTCAGGTGATAAACGGCGTGAGCGCGGCGGTCGCGAACGCGGACAGCGTCCACCACGCGAGGCCGATGTGGCCTCCGACAGCCGCACGAACGCCGAGACGACGCCAGCACCGCAGCAGGCTCATTCCGCAGACCGCGCTGACCGTACTGCAGATCGCGGCGCCGGTCGGGCCGCGGATAGAACCGAGGAGCGTACTCGTCCTCGGCGCAGTGATGCGCCGCGCGAGGGCCGCCCGGAAGAGCGTCGTGAAGGGCGCAGGCAGGGTGGCCGCGATGAACGTGACGCATCCCGCCGCCCACAAGAGAGAGCGCAGCATCAGGGCCGCCCACGCAATGAGGCTTCGACGCGCAAGGATGAGGCCTCACCCCGAAAAGGTGAGCAGCGCGAGCGTGAGCGCGAACCCGTAGCGTTTGGTCTCGACGAGAACGTGCCGGCATTTCTGCGGCGCCCCGTTCGCATCGCGGGACGCTAGCCAGCCACAGTGCAGTGCGTTCGTCCGGCCGAGCTGAAGGCCGAGTTCGCACCACGCCTGCTGCCAACAAAAAAAAGCCGCGTTACCGCGGCTTTTTTCGTGCCCTCTGGCAGGAGGAATCAGATCGATTCCTTGAGTTCCTTGGCAGCGCGGAAAGCAACCTTCTTGCTGGCCTTGATCTTGATCTGCTCGCCGGTCGCAGGGTTGCGGCCGAGGCGGGCCGGCCGCTTGCGCACCTGGAGGATGCCGAGGCCGGCAAGACGAACGCGCGAGCCCTTCTTGAGGTGCTTGGTGATCATCTCGACGGTCTGCGCGAGAATCTCGACCCCCTGCTTCTTCGGCAGCTCGTGCGCCTCCGCCAGTGCCGTGCCGAGATCGCGCATCGTCACCGTCACTACTTTCGCAGGTGCCTTCGCAGGTGCTTTCGCCGCTGCCTTGCTCGCCGCTTTCGCCATATTGTGCCTCCTGGGTTCAATTTAAGTCTTGGTGTGAAAAGCACCGCTTACTTCGGCCAACCGTACTGCGGACGCCCGCCTGCCGCCCCCTGCAGGGTGGCCGCTTGATCGGCCGAGGCAACGTCCACGAGCCCTGGCTGCTGGCTTCCCGTCCAGCTTTCTGCCCGTCGCCGAGAACCGTCGAAGTGAGAGCATTTCATACCCTCCCGTTCGGCTCTGGCTGCACGTTGCCGCATCGCGCAACACTCAGCGACTCAACGCGCAGGCAGCCGGATAACGCATGTTAGTGATGATGGGAAAGCAAAAACAGCACGAAAATGGGGGTTTTCGGCACTTCTTGGTCGATTTGCCGCGCTGATACGGGGGTTAGCGGCACATGGCGCACGCAAAAGCGTCTCTCCGGTGCGTCCGCCCTTCGATCTTCAGCGTGTCGGCGACGAGCCGCCATGACCATGAACGCCTGCCGTTCGTACGCTTCTTCGACGGGGGAGCCTCGGGGCGAGGACGCCGCGCACACCCCTGGACTGTGTTGACACTTTCGGCCGCTGTCTCTAAACCAGCCGCGACCTACAGGTTGCCTTTTGGGGCGCCTTCGGGGCCGTAGCTCAGATGGGAGAGCGCTGCAATCGCACTGCAGAGGTCAGGGGTTCGATTCCCCTCGGCTCCACCACCCCGCTTCCATGACACCTGATTTACCGAAGTTTTTTGACGGTGTTTCTAGCAGCCCACGATGGGTACGCTGCGGTTGAATTTGCCAACGCCGTGCCTTAGGTGTGGCAAGGAAGGGAAGCACCACAAAAGCGACGGTGGTGACCGGCCCCATGGCCGACGTGCCCTCAAGAAGCTTGGGCCGACTTTGTCGTGCAATGCGCTTCTGGTGCGCCGCACATCAAGCTCCGCGTCCGGCGCGTGACCTTAAGCTTCGTCCGGGAGGTGCATATGCCAGAAGCTGTCAGTCTTACCAAAATCCTGCACGACGAAGATGTATTTCTCGATGCCGCCCTCGACAACAAGGCCGCGCTTCTCGCTGCCGCCGCGGAACATCTCGGCCGCACCACCGGCCTCGCGCAGGACGTTGTGCTGAAAGCGCTGACCGATCGCGAGAAGCTCGGCGCGACGGCCATCGGTCACGGCATCGCCGTTCCTCACGCGGGCATTGACGGTCTTGCTGCGCCGGCTGCCGTCTGCTTCCGTCTCGCTCATCCAATCTCCTTCGGCGCCTCGGATAACAATCCGGTCGACCTCGTCTTTGTTCTCGTCTGGCCGAGCGACAAGCGAAGCGGATTGCTCGCGACCTTGGGCGGGCTGTGCAAAACATTGCGCGCGGAGACACTGCTGCAGGAGGTCAGAAAAGCCTCAAGTCGCGCCGAGATCCGAGAAATTCTCGCCAATGCAACCACCGAAGCGACACCACGTCCCGGTGAAAGCTAGTCGTTCGCGTTTGCAGACGCCTCTTCCGCAACGCTAAAGTGGAGCCTGCACAGAAGGCGCGCCCTCCGTGACTGCTGTGCAAATCCATCGGCCCACAGCCATCAAATTCGGAAGGCCACTCGGCGCGCATGTCGATCGACGTCATTCTACTCACCGCCTTGATCGTATTGCCGTTCGCCGGCAGCCTCGTCGCAGCTTTCCTACCGACAAATGCCAGAAATGCCGAAGCATGGCTTGCAGCCAGCGTTGCGCTCGCGGGCCTCGCCATTGC
>JAEYYJ010000162.1 GCA_023430845.1 Pseudomonadota bacterium | reverse complement strand
GTATCGAGAGACATCTCGACACGGTCGGCAGTATCGTGCGTGGGAAGGCACGGCACGCCGGAGCGATTGTTCGACGGCAGGAAATCCATCAGCCGGCGCATCTGCAGAAGCGCTTCGACGTCGTTCTCGTAGGCGCGATCGGCGATCGAGGATTTGGTGGTATGGACGCGCGCGCCTCCCAACTCCTCCGCGCTGACAGTTTCATTGGTGACGGTTTTGACGACATCCGGGCCGGTCACGAACATGTAGCTGGTGTCCTTCACCATGAAGATGAAGTCGGTCATGGCCGGCGAGTAGACGTCGCCGCCCGCGCACGGGCCCATGATGACCGAGATCTGCGGGATGACGCCCGAAGCCAGCACATTGCGCAGGAAGACCTCGCCATAGCCGCCGAGCGCAGCCACGCCCTCCTGGATGCGTGCGCCGCCGGCATCGAACAGGCCGATGATGGGCGCGCGGTTCTGCAGCGCCATATCCTGGATCTTGATGATCTTCTTGGCGTGCGCCTCGCTGAGCGAACCGCCGAACACGGTGAAGTCCTTGGCGAAGACGTAGACGACGCGGCCGTTGATCGTGCCCCAGCCCGTGACGACGCCGTCGCCGGGGATCTTGGTCTTCTCCATGCCGAAGTCCGTCGAGCGATGCTCGACGTACATGTCGAATTCCTCGAAGGAGTCCTCGTCCATGAGGAGCTCGATGCGCTCGCGGGCGGTGAGCTTGCCGCGCTTGTGCTGGGCTGCGATGCGGGCTTCGCCGCCGCCAAGCCGCGCGATGGAGCGCCGCCGCTCGAGCTCGTCGAGAACATTCCTCATGGATTTCCTGCCCCTAGTGCACTGCAACGTGGATCAGAGCGTGTCTAGCACGGGGGGCAGAAAGGGGCAAAACGGAAGGTTGAAGGCATGCCATGCGGCGGCGTCGCCACTTGCGGCGTGGCCACTTCATAAGCGCGCGACCGCGCGCCGGCCGGTGGCAATCCGCGGCAGCATAACCAACCTCGCGGCATGGCCGCCGCGGGACTATTTCTTGGCGCGCCTCTGGCGCGACGCACCACGATGGGGTTGCGAAGCGCCTCTTCCCGCTAGCCCGCGGCAAGTAAAATCAAGCGTGCGCCGCGAGGCGCTGCAGCTTCTTCAGGCGCTCGGCGATATCAGCCGGGGCGAGCTCGATATTGGCAATGCGGGGCGTATAGCTGGGGGCCACCGAGCGGTTGATCTCCTGCAGCCAGACCAGTGTCTTCTCGATGAAGGTCGCCACCGGAATATGCGAGATGTCCATGTCCTGCCAGAAGCCGCGCTGGACGACTTCGGCCTCCTCGCGCTGGGTCCAGACGGGAAGGATGAGTGTGTTCGGCACCTCGGTCGAGGCGGCGAATGTCGGCCCCTGATCGTCCTCGAGAATGTAGAGGCCGCCCTGCCCGACAGCCTGGCGGACGAAGCTCGCGAGAATTTCCTGCCGCAAGCGGTCGGCGAGCTCCATGGGTTCGATCTCCGGCTCGCAAGGCGCGGCAAGCCAGTTCGTTCCGACCCCACGGTCGAGGTCGCGGAGCTTGGGCAATACCTCGTGGAGGAAATCGCCGAGCGGGATCGGTTTGACGCGGGGCTCCTGGGCGACCTTCTCGGCGGCAAGCTCGGCGTCGCTCTGCTCGGCCCAGAAAATCGTCGCATCGCGCGCACGCCGGCTTGGCGAGGGCAGGCGTGCCAGCCCCTCGGCGCCAGCAACAGCCCATACATTGCGCGAGGCTACGACCCTGCGCACGAAATCAGCGATCACGGCTGCATGACGCGGATCAGCTTGCCGCAGCAGCATTGCTCCTCCCCAACACACGTTAGCCCGGTCACGCGAGCGCGCGCCGGCTGGGAGAAGTAAATAGACCGCAGAGGCGTAAAATAGGGGTTACGCGGACCGAGTACGTGGAAGGCACTACCCCCGATCGAGGCCCTTGGCTTCCAATTCCTTAAGATACTGGGCCCAGCGTTTATCTTTCTCGCGTCCGAGCAGCGCGAGATAGGACCAGGTGTAGAGGCCCGTGTCGTGGCCGTCGTCGAAGACGATCTTCACGGCATAGTTCCCGACCGGCACAAGATCCTTGATCTTCACATTGCGCTTCTTGCCGACCGTGACACGCTGCTCCGGCGAATGGCCCTGCACTTCGGCCGAGGGGCTCATGACGCGCAGCATTTCGGCAGAAATCTCGTATCGCGCGCCATCCTGAAATGAGACGTCGAGCGCGTCCGCACCGGGCTTCACCTTGAGCGCTGGAGGCGGTACGCGCTGGCCGGCGGCGCCTGACAACTCGTCCCATGTCTTCGCGGCGAGATCGCGGAAGATCTGCGCGTGCTGGCTTTCGGGCTCGGCGGCGACGATCGGGCGGCCTTCGTCGGAGCGCGCGCGGATCGCCATGTGCAGAGGCACTTCGCCGAGGAAGGGAATGCCGAGTTTGCGCGCCTCTTCCGCGGCGCCCCCATGGCCGAAGATGTCGGAGCGCTCGCCGCAGCTCGGGCAGAGGAAGTAGCTCATGTTCTCGATAATGCCGAGCACCGGAATGTCTGTCTTGCGGAACATGGCGAGGCCCTTGCGGGCGTCGATGAGCGCGAGATCCTGCGGCGTCGAGACGATGACGGAGCCGGACAGCGGCACCTGCTGTGCCATGGTGAGCTGCACGTCGCCCGTACCTGGCGGCATGTCGATGACGAGCACGTCGAGCTCGCCCCATTCGACCTCGCGCAGCATCTGCGTCAGCGCCGAGACAACCATGGGGCCACGCCAGATGATGGGTGTGCCTTCATCCACCATAAAGCCCATGGACATGGCCTTGAGGCCGAAGCCCTCCATGGGACGCAGTCGGTTCGAGCCTTCGATGACCTGCGGCCGGCCTGAGAGGCCGAGCAGACGCGGTTGTGAAGGGCCGTAGATGTCGGCGTCGAGAATGCCGGCCTTCAGGCCGATGGACTGGAAGCCGAGGGCGAGGTTCACCGCCGTCGTCGATTTGCCGACGCCACCCTTGCCCGAAGCAACGGCGATCATGTGCTTGATGCCGGGTACGCCAGCGGAGGGCCGCCCACCCGGCGCCGCCTGCGGCCTTGCAGCAGCTTCGCGAGCCGCACTCTGCTGTGCGCGGACCTGCTGGACGCGCGCGCCGTCGGTGCGGGCTGCAGCTGAGGCCGGAGCACCACCGCGCGCGGCCTCCGCCGTCAGAACGGCCGTGACGCTCTGCACACCCGGGATATCCTTCACCACCTTCTCGGCGGCCTGACGCAGGGGTTCGAGCGATGCCGCCCGGTCGGGGGAAACGGTGATCGAGAAATAGACCTTGTCGTCACGCAGCAGGATCTCGGAGACGAGGCCGAGATCGACAATGTTGCCCTCGAGGTCGGGGCCCTTGATGCGCTTCAACTGCTCGAGAACCTGGGACTGGGTGACTGCCATCTGCTGTCCTCTCGGGGGATCGGGCTGCGCACCGCGATATCGCGCGGACGCTTGCGGGCGCCCATTGGCGGGGCGCGCACCGTTGGGGGCTATATGCCAGAACGGAGCAGAAGTGTCACGGGAGGCACGCGAAATCCCTTCTCCCGCGCGGGGAGAAGAGAAAGCTCGATCAAAGCTTGCAGCCCGTGCCCGGGTCGGCGAGGGCGTCGACGGCGACGCCGACGACCTTGTTCAGGCCCCCCTCGGCACGTCTGAGATAGATATTGTGCACGACCTCCTGCGAGGCCGAGAACGAGATCGGCCCGCGGGGACTCTCGAGCTTGGCACCGCGCATGGCTTTGTAGAGATTGGCCTCGTCCTCGATGTTGCCTTT
>JAEYYJ010000095.1 GCA_023430845.1 Pseudomonadota bacterium | reverse complement strand
GCGAGCACGAAGGCGGACAGCGAACCGACGAGCGGCCAGGGGCTCGGATTGAGCAGGTGATAGTCATGATGCTTGGCGTGGGCGTCGGCCATTCCGTTGAGCTCCCTTGTCCCCGTCTCGTCCTGTTTGGCGCGCGTGAGCGCCGCCTGATCGCTTAAGTCCCTTGCCCCGGCTTGGTGGGCGTGGCTTTCGTCTTGTCTACAGCCGCGGCGGCGGCCGGCTTCTTTACTTCGTAGAACGTGTACGACAGCGTGATCGTCGAAAGACGCGAGGCGTCCGGATCCTTCACGATCTCCGGATCGACGAAGTAGCTGACCGGCATTTCCATGGACTCGCCGGGTTCGAGGCGCTGCTCGGTGAAGCAGAAGCACTCGAGCTTGTTGAAGAAGACGCCGGCCTGCTCGGGCGCGACGTTGTAGGTCGCGGTGCCGACGATCGGCCGATCGGATGTATTCGTGACGCGATAGAAGGCGAGGCCATTCTCGCCGATGGGCAGCGACTGCGGACCGGACAGGGGCGCGAAGTCCCATTGCAGACCGCCGCCGACATTCGCATCGAAGCGGACCGTCATCGAGCGCGAGAGCGTGGTGTCCGCCGGACGCTCGGCGCGCTGTGTGGTTCCGCCGTAGCCCGTCACGCGGCAGAAGAGGTCGTAGAGCGGTACGGCGGCATAGGCCATGCCCAGCATGCTGAAGCCGACGCCGGCGCAGATCACGGCAACGCGCCGGTTGCGCGCGCTCATGACAGCGGCCTGGGCAGCTGCTGCATCCTCGGGCTTGTCGTGCGCCGTGCTCATCGCGCTTTCATCCAACTCCCAGACAGCGGCGTGTGCCGCTTGCAGATCCTCAACGTACCGGCGCTCACATGGGCCGGTTCAGCACATTGCCGCCGAGACGCACGAGCGTGGCGACGTAGAAGAGCAACACGAGCGCCGCAAGCGCGAGTCCGATAGCAACCGACCGCATCCGCTGACGGCGCTTTGCCTCCTGATCGTCATGCTCGGCCACATCCGCGTCCTAACTCAGGTCATGAAACCCGCTGCGAGGCGCTCGACGAGCAACACCGCGAACAGGCCGAAAAGATAGAGAATCGAGAAGGCGAAGAGCCGCTTGGCGATCTGAATGCTCTCGGCCTGCGTCTCGGCGCGCCAAAGGCTGAGCGCGAGGCTCAGGAAGATGGCGCCGAGCACGGTGGAGGCGATGCCATAGGCTGCACCGCCAAGGCCGATGACCGCCGGCACGACGCCGAGCGGCACGAGAAGTGCGGAGTAGATCACGATCTGCCGCCGCGTCTCCTTCTCGCCCGCGACGACGGGGAGCATGGGCACGCCCGCGCGCTCGTAGTCACCGGCGCGAAAGAGCGCGAGGGCCCAGAAGTGCGGCGGCGTCCACATGAAGATGATCGCGAACATGAGAATGCTCTCGATGCTGACGCCGCCGGTGACGGCGGCCCAGCCGATCATCGGCGGGAAGGCGCCCGCGGCGCCGCCGATGACGATGTTCTGCGGTGTCGAGCGCTTGAGCCACATCGTGTAGATCACGACGTAGAAGGCGATCGTGAGCGCGAGCAGTGCACCCGCTACCCAGTTGACGATGACGCCGAGCGTCACGACCGAGCCGATCGACAGTACCATGCCGAAGGAAAAGGCTTCTTCGGGTGTCACGCTGCCGCGTGGAATGGGACGGCCGGCCGTGCGTGCCATGCGCGCATCGATATCGGCGTCGTACCACATGTTGAGTGCGCCGGAGGCGCCGGCGCCGACGGCGATGCAAAGAAGCGCGATGACTGCGAGCGCGGGATGGAGATCACCCGGCGCAACGACGAGGCCGACAAGCGCGGTGAAGATGACGAGCGACATCACGCGCGGCTTCATGAGTGCAATGAAATCAGCCACGCTCCCGCCGGGAGCCTCGTCGAGGCTCTTGCGCGTGTATGGGACAGTCACATCGCTCATGGCGTCGGTTATCTCTCAAGTTCGGATGCCGCATCAGGAAAGTCCTGGGGCGGCATCCGGGAGATGGGGCTCAGTGGTGGTCCGTGGCCTTGATCCGCGGCAGCGTTTCGAAGCTGTGGTACGCGGGCGGCGAGGAGAGCGTCCATTCGAGCGTGGTCGCGCCTTCGCCCCAAGGATTATCGGCCGCCTTCTTGCGAGCGATGAAGTAGGCGTGGAGCATGCTCGCGATGAAGAGAAGCGTCGCGACTGCCGTTATGTAGGAGCCGTACGAAGAAATGCGGTTCCAGTCGGCAAACGCATCCGGATAGTCCACATACCGGCGCGGCATGCCCGCGAGACCGAGGAAGTGCTGCGGGAAGAAGAGGATGTTGGCGCCGATGAAGGTGAGCCAGAAGTGCAGCTTGGCAAGGGGCTCATTGTACATGTAGCCGCTCATCTTCGGGAACCAGTAGTACCAGCCCGCGAAGATCGCGAAGACGGCGCCAAGCGACAGCACGTAGTGGAAGTGCGCGACGACATAGTACGTATCGTGCAGTGCGCGATCGACGCCCGCATTGGCCAGCATGACGCCGGTGACACCGCCGACCGTGAAGAGGAAGATGAAGCCGAGCGCCCACAACATGGGTGCGGTGAAGCGGATCGAGCCACCCCACATCGTGGCGATCCACGAGAAGATCTTCACGCCCGTCGGCACGGCGATGACCATCGTGGCGAAGACGAAGTAGGCCTGTGCGTTTACGCCCATGCCAGAGGTGTACATGTGGTGTGCCCACACGACGAAGCCGACGAGGCCGATGGCGACCATCGCGTAGGCCATGCCGAGATAGCCGAAGATGGGCTTGCGCGAGAACGTGGAGACGATGTGGCTGATCATGCCGAAGCCGGGCAGGATCATGATGTAGACTTCGGGATGCCCAAAGAACCAGAACAGATGCTGGTAGAGTACGGGATCGCCGCCGCCAGAGGCCGTGAAGAACGTTGTGCCGAAGTTGCGGTCAGTCAGCAGCATCGTAATCGCGCCGGCGAGGACCGGCAGCGAGAGCAGCAGCAGGAAGGCCGTAATCAGCACCGACCAGGCGAACAACGGCATCTTGTGCAGCGTCATGCCCGGCGCGCGCATGTTGAAGATGGTGGTGATGAAGTTGATCGCACCGAGGATCGACGATGCACCAGCGAGATGCAGCGAGAGAATGGCAAAATCGACGGAGGGTCCGGGATGGCCTGTTGTCGACAGAGGCGCGTAAACCGTCCAGCCAGTGCCCGACCCGAGACCGCCAGCGGGTCCTTCGACGAAGAGCGACATGAGCAGCAGCGCGAAGGCGACCGGCAGCAACCAGAACGAGATGTTGTTCATGCGCGGGAAGGCCATGTCCGGCGCACCGATCATGAGCGGCACGAACCAGTTGCCGAACCCGCCGATCATCGCCGGCATCACCATGAAGAACACCATGATGAGGCCGTGACTCGTCACGAACACGTTGAACATGTGCGGATCGGCGAACCACTGCATGCCCGGCTCTTGCAGCTCGAGCCGCATCACCACGGAAAGGAAACCGCCAATGATGCCCGCCATGATGGCGAACAACAGGTAGAGTGTCCCGATGTCCTTGTGGTTGGTCGAGAAGAGCCAGCGGTTGATGCCAGTCGGCGTATCGTGGTGATCGTCGTGGCCGTGCGCCTCGTGTGCCTTGGTCGCCATCTCTGCTTCACCCCAGCTTGATCGTTCTCATCTTGCGTTCCGCCGGCTGTGGAAAGGCCTGAGCCTTGCTTCCTGTGTTCTGCCGGTGGCGGCTGCGATGCAGCCGGTCGATTTGTTGTGTCGCGCGCGCTCGAGCAGGTCCGTATCAGCGAGCCGGCGCCGCGGCGACCTTCGCTCCGGCATGGGCGAGCGCGGTGCGCTCCTGGATCTCCCGGATCTTGTTACGATCACGGGCTTTCACAGCTTCGACCCACTCATTGAACACGGCGTCGCTGACCACGCGGACGGCGATCGGCATGAAGGCGTGATCCTTGCCACACAGTTCCGAGCACTGGCCGTAGTAGACGCCTTCCGTGCGGGCCCTGAACCACGTCGACGTAACACGTCCCGGGACGGCGTCGACCTTCGAGCCGAAGGCAGGGATCGTCCAGTTGTGGATCACGTCGCTCGCTGTCACCAGCACGTGCACGACCTTGTTGACCGGCACGAAAACCTCATTGTTCACGGTGAGGAGGCGTGGCGCCGGAATGCCCTTCTTGATCAGCTCCTCACGCTCCTGGTCATTGAGCATGACGGAGGTGAAGCTGAAATTGCCGTGGTCGGGATAGGCGTGAGTCCAGTTCCACTGGTTACCGGTCGCCTTGATGGTGAGATCAGGCTTCGGATAGTCGTACTGCGCGTAAAGGAGCTTGAAGGAAGGAACAGCGATCACCAGCAAGACCAGGATCGGAACAACCGTCCATGCGACCTCGAGCAGTTGATGATGTGTCGTCTTGGAGGGGGTCGGGTTCCGCTTCTCGCTGAACGCGTACATCACGTAACCCATCAGCACCATCACGAAAATGGTGATGCCGATGATGATGGGATTGACCAGGACGTTATGGAACCAATTGATCCCTTCGGCTATTTCGGTGACCGGCGCCTGAAGGCCCATCTGCCAGTGATGCGGTTGCCCCGTGGTCTGCTGAGCGAGGGCACTGCTGGCAAAGCCTGCGAGCGCCACCCCCGACGCCAAGCTGCCGATCCGAGCTGAAAGCCTGGCCGCCCACCCGAAGCCGCCTTGACCGTTTCTCATTCCCATCCGCTCCCAGCATCGCCCGGGGCGCCTTGCGCTTGCCCAGGTCGCCCTCAATCCGACAAATTCGTCGCCCGTCGCGACCACGTTATAGCCGCACATTTGAAGGTCTCAAGGGTGCAAACTAGCGCAGCAGCCATCGCGGCGCACAAATTTGCACGGAATTCGATCAGCCCGCCCACCCTTGCGGCCAGCAGGAAATGTCGAGCGAGCGCATTTCGTGCATGGTGCTTACCGGTGTCGCGCCTGCGAGGCGACAGTGGCCTTGTCGGCCCCGCTGCGGCATTTCGCGGCACGCGAACCGATTCTCCGGTGGCAATACGTACCGAGGTGCGCGCTTTAGGTTCGCAAACCGAGCACGATGGTGGCGATCGCCGAGCGCAGTTCATCGAACCCGCGCTTCTTTTCCGACGAGGTTGCCAAAACCTCCGGCATGGCCGCGGGGTGCGCCTTGATCTCTTTCTGCGTTGCAGCAATGACGTGCTCGAGCGCCTTGGGCGTGAGTTTGTCCGCTTTGGTCAGAACGACCTGAAAGGAAACGGCGGCCTCGTCGAGTAGCTTCATGATCTCGCGATCGACCGGCTTCAGGCCATGGCGGGCATCAATCAGCAGGAAAGTGCGGGAGAGGTTCGGCCGGCCGCGCAGATAGTCGCGGACGAGGGCCGTCCAGGCGTCGACCATCTCCTTTGGTGCCTTGGCGAAGCCATAGCCCGGCATGTCGACAAGGTAGAATGGCGGTTCCGGGCGTTCGGGGCCGAAGTAGTTCAGCGCCTGCGTGCGTCCGGGGGTGTTCGAGGCGCGTGCCAGTCCATGCTGGTCGACCAGCGCGTTGATGAGGGTCGACTTGCCGACATTCGAGCGTCCGGCAAAGGCGACCTCGGGCCGGTCGGCCTCCGGAAGGACTTCGAGCGTGGGAACGCTCTTGAGGAAGATCCAGTGACCGCGGAAGAGGCGGTCACCGGCTTCGTCCCGGGGCGAAGCGCCGCCGGTCACTTCTTATCGGCGGCGCGCCGCGACGCCAGCCACTTCTCGATGCCGAGGTTCTTCCAGAGATGCACCTCGGTGTTGTTCTTGCGCATGATCGCGTACTGCTGGAGCAGCGAAAGCACGTTGTTCCAGGCCCAGTAGATCACGAGGCCGGCCGGGAACGATGCCAACAGGAACGTGAACAGCACCGGCATCCAGTTGAAGATCTTTTGCTGGAGCGGATCGGGCTGCTGCGGGTTGAGCTGCATCTGGACCCACATCGTGATGCCCATGATGATTGGCCACACGCCGATGTGCAGGAAGTCGGGCACCGTGTACGGCAGCAGGCCGAACAGATTGAAGAGCGAGGTCGGATCCGGCGCCGAGAGGTCCTTGATCCAGCCGTAGAAGGGCGCGTGACGCATGTCGATGGTCACGAACAGCACCTTGTAGAGCGCGAAGAAGACCGGGATCTGCAGAAGGATCGGCAGACAGCCCGCGAGCGGGTTGATCTTTTCCTTCTTGTAGAGCGCCATCAGCTCCTGCTGCTGCTTGGCGCGGTCATCCTTGTAGCGTTCGCGCAGCTTCTCCATCTCGGGCTGCAGGTTCTTCATCTTCGCCATGGACTCGTAGGACTTGTTGGCGAGAGGGAAGAAGACGAGCTTGACGAGAACGGTCGTCGCGAGGATCGCGAGGCCGAAGTTCGCGGTGGCGCCGAGGCTCGCGAACCAGCTCGCCAGCCAATGGATCAGATGAAAGAGCGGCTTGGTGATGAAATAGAACCAGCCCCAGTCGACCAGCAGGTCGAACTTCTTGATCGTCAGCTTTTCGGCATAGCCGTCGATGACATTGACTTCCTTGGCACCGGCAAAGAGATGGCCCTCGGTCGAGCCTGTCGCGCCCGGGGCAACGGTCACCATCGCAGCGAGATAATCGGTCTGGAAGGCCTCGCGCTGGCCGGGGCTTCCCGGAATACCGAGGAAGCTCGCGCGATATTCCATCGTCTGGCTCGGGACGACGGCGGCGGCCCAATACTTGTCGGTGATGCCGAGCCAGCCGCCGAGCGCCTTTTCGATCGTCTTGTTGCCGCCTTCCTCGAGGACGGAGGCGTATTTGATCTCCTGTAGACCCTGCTCGCCGATCACGCCGATCAGGCCTTCATGCAGAATGAAGAAGCCTTCGAGCTTGGGGGTGCCGACGCGGTAGATGCGCGCGTAGGGGAACAGCGACTGGGCGGTCTGCGACTTGTTCTCGACCTCGTCGCGAACCGTGAACATGTACTCGTTGTCGACAGTGATGATGCGGCGGAAGAGGAGCCCTTCGCCATTGTCCCAGGTGAGGCGCGCGGGATTGGCGGGTGTGAGCTGGCCGGTCGACTCGGCCGTCCAGACGGTGTCGCGCCCCGGCAGCTTGACGGTGCTGCCGCCGGCGGCCACCCAGCCGTGCTCGGCGAAATAGGCGTTCGGTGCCTCGGCGGGGGAGAACAGCACGACGTTCGGGCTCGTCGGCGATACCTGCTCGCGGTACTTCACGAGCACGAGGTCGTCGATGCGACCGCCGCGCAGCGAGACGGAACCTGTCAGGCTCGGCGTCGCGATGGCAATGCGGGGCGAGGATTTGAGCGCGGTCTCGCGCGTGTGGACCGCGCCGGCTGGCGTGGCGGCGCCCGGCACGGTGCCCGGTGCGGCGACTGGAGCGCTACCGGGGGCAGCAACTGGAGAGCCTTCCGGGGCTGCGACCGGCGCTCCCGCTCCCGGTGCACCCGGAGCCGGCGCCTGCTGCGTCTGCTCCTGGCGGGCGACGCGATCGCGCTCCTGCTGCATCTTCGGGCCGGCATAATAGAACTGCCAGAAGAGCAGCACGCCGATCGACAGTACGATCGCGAGCAGGAGGTTCTTCTGGTTGTCGTCTTGCTGCATCATCGGGTTGTCAGCCTTCGCTTGCAGGGCGCGGGCTTCCGGCCCGGCCGCGCGTCGATGAGGGGCGGGTGCCGCCGCGTGTTTCGTGGCGCGATGTGCGCTGTCCGCCGGGGGCCGGCTCGTGGAGTGCGTCGAAGGCCGTTGCGAGATCGCGCTCGATGACCGCAAAGGAGCGTGTCGCCGCCGCCGCCCGCGCGATCAGTACATAGTCGCAACCGGCCCGGGCACGCCCTGGGGCGACGAGCCGCACGGCCTCCTTGAGGCGGCGGCGGATCAGGTTGCGCGTGACGGCATTGCCGAGCTTCTTGGTAGCGGTGAAGCCGAAGCGCGCGGCGGCGGCGGGAGAGGGGGCGTGCAGGATGAGCCGATCCTCGGTTTCCCGGACCTGCCCGCCAGTCTCGGCCCCAATGTCGGCCCTCATGGGTCGATCGCTCCCGGAACGTGCCCGCATCTCGATAACGAACGCGGGGGTTGACCAGCGTCGACCGCCACGAACTCGGAGGAACTCAGCACGCCGCTTCAGTGTCGCGATGGCCATGAGGTACATCCGATCACCGAAACACACCTGGGACGCCAAGCAGACGCTATGCCGCTACGTCCCGAGGCTGCGCAGTTCGCCGCCCGTTGGCGCGAGCGCCCGCCACCCCGACGCGAGGCACGGTCAGGCTCAGGCCGACAGGCGCTTGCGGCCCTTGGCGCGCCGGCGCGCGATGACATTGCGGCCGCCGACGGTCGCCATGCGGGCGCGGAAGCCATGCCGGCGCTTACGCACAAGCTTGCTCGGCTGATAGGTCCGCTTCACGGTACGTTCTCCATTGCTTGCCTCGGCAGCAGGTCCGCCGGGCGCATCCCCAAGGTGCAACGTGGTCGCTGCAACACCAATCGGCGCGCCGCTTCCCAGCGTGGTCGCCGGAAACGGTACGCCCGTATCTCCGAAAGAGTGCTCGGCTTATATGGGCGGCTCGGCGGCAAGTCAATCGGCGGCGCATTAGGCCGC
>JAEYYJ010000044.1 GCA_023430845.1 Pseudomonadota bacterium | reverse complement strand
CCTTCTGGTGCACCTTCTTGATCTCGATGCGCATCTGCACGCGCAGCTTGGCGTCGAGGTTCGAAAGCGGCTCATCGAACAAGAACACCTTGGGATTGCGCACGATCGCACGCCCCATGGCAACGCGCTGACGCTGGCCGCCGGAAAGCTGCTTCGGCTTGCGGTCGAGGAGCTCCGTAATGTCGAGAATGCGCGCGGCCTCATCCACACGACGGTTGATCTCGTCCTTCGGGAACTTCTTCAGGCGCAGCCCGAACGACATGTTCTCGTGCACCGTCATATGCGGATAGAGCGCATAATTCTGGAACACCATCGCGATGTCGCGATCCTTGGGCGGCACGTCATTGACCACGTCACCGCCAATCGCGATCTCGCCGTCCGTGATGTCCTCGAGGCCGGCGATCATGCGCAGCGTCGTGGTCTTGCCGCAACCCGATGGCCCGACCAGCACCACGAACTCGTGGTCGCGGATGTCGAGGTCGATACCGCGCACGGCAAGCACCTCGTCGTACTTTTTGACGACTTTCCTAATATGTACTTCAGCCATCGCTTCTCGTCCTCAACCCTTTGTGGCGCCAGCGGTGAGACCGGCAATGTAGTAGTCCATGAGAAAGGCGTAGATGATGAGCGGCGGCGCGGCGCCGAGCAGCGCGCCCGTCATGATCTGCCCCCAGTTGAACACGTCGCCTTTGATAAGCGTCGTGATGATGCCGACCGGCAGCACGAGCTGGCTCTCCGATGTCGTAAAGGCCAGCGGATAGAGGAACTGCGCCCAGCTGACGGTAAAGGCGAAGATCGTCGCCGCAATCAGCCCCGGGAGGGCGACGGGAATGAAGATCTTCGTCAGCGTCTGTGTCCATGTGGCGCCGTCGATCAGCGCCGCCTCGTCGAGCTCCTTCGGAATCGACGCGAAGTATCCGATCATAATCCAGGTGCAGAAGGGCACCGTCAGCGTCGGATAGAGGATCAGCAGCACCCACCAACGATTGATCAGCTCGATCCCGGTCAGTTCGTTGAATACCGCCATCATCTTGAAGAGCGGAATGAACAAGAGCGTCTCGGGAATGAGATAGGTCAGGAACACACCGGTCGCGAGCACCGTCGAGCCCCAGAAGCGCATTCTCGACAGCGCGAACGCGGCGGGCACGCTGATGAGCATGGTGATGATGACGACGGAGACGGAGACGACAGCCGAGTTCCGGAAGAATGTGAGGAACGTGCTCGAACCGAGAAGCTCCCTGTAATTCGAGAGCGTCGGATCGAAGACCCACCACGGGTTGGTAATCGCCGATATCTCCTGACTGGTCTTGAGAGACGTGATCAGCATGTAGAGCGGCGGCGTGAGGAAGAAGATCACGAACAGGATCAGGAAGAAATAAGACCAGCGCAGAGCCCACCGCCGATCACGGCTCATGCTGCCGTAGCGGGGCTTGGTGGCTGCCGGCACGGAAGATGTCGCAGTCGCAGTCATGCCTCGTTCCCCCGCTTGACGATATCACGCAGAATGAAGATCGCTCCGATGGTGAGGATGGGCACCATGAACAACGAGACCGACGCGCCGAGCGGGATATCACCACCCTCGATACCAAGGCGGAACGCCCAGGTCGCGAACACGTGAGTCTGATCGAGAGGATCACCACGCGTGAGAACCCGGACGATATCGAAGTTCGCAAACGTGACGATCGTCGAGAAGAGCGCCGTGATCATGATGATATTGCGCATCATAGGGAGCGTCACAAAGCGCATGGTCTGCCACCAATTGGCGCCATCGATCTTGGCTGCCTCATAGAGCTGCTCGGGCACCGACTTCAGCGCTGCGAGATACATGATCATGAAGAAGGGTGCGCCGATCCAGACGTTGACGAGGATCACGCAGAAACGTGCCCAGTAAGCATCGCCGAGCCAGGGAACACCGCTCAGGCCGATCCTCTCCAGTATCCAGTTGAACGCAGAGTAGGAGGGATCAAAGAGCCAAAGCCATGCGAGCGTGCTCATCGCCGGCGGGATAACCCAAGGGATGAGCAGCATGCCACGCCACTTGCGCTGCCCTTTATCCGGAATGTTGTGCACAAAGTGCGCAACGAAGAAGCCGATGATGGCTTTGAAGAAGACCGCCGTGATCGCAAAGATGCAGCTTTGCCAGACGACCATCCAGAATGTTTCGCGCTTGAACAAAAACGTGAAATTCGAGAAGCCGACGAAGCGCTCCATGGACTTGTTGAGCATCGCCAGATGCACGGCGTAGAGCGCGGGGTAGATGACGAGAATAGCAATCAGCAGAATCAGCGGAAGCGCCATCAAGAACGCTATCGTCGATTTTCGCTGAAAGGCCTTCTGCAGTGAACTGCGCCGATCCGCACGTATCACTGCCCCGTCCTGTTTGATTGTTGCGTCGACCATCTATCGACCTCTCAGATATGCGTGTTCACCGGCACGCAACGACGCGTCCGCAGGCTCGTCATTGCGGCCCGGAATAGCGGGGTCGTCGGCACTTTCGACGGACGTGCGTAGCATCAAGCCCTCACGACACTGCTCGCCGCCGCCCTCCCGCATGAGCAGGAAGGCGGCTAAAGCGAGATTCAGTCGTCAGGTCCGCATGAAGCCCTCGATCTCACTCTCGGCCCATGCGAGCACGGCATCGAGCTTCTCGCCGCGGTGATAGCGGACGATCATCTTGGTCATCAGGCCTTGGGTGTAGATCTGCTCGGCAATGCGATGCGGGCTTGGCGCAGCCGCGATCGAGAGCACCTGATGATTATGCGGATTGGCGTAGTGGTACATCGTGCCCTTGGGCGGCGCCATTTCGGCCCAGGTCTTGAAAGTCGAGAAGTTCGCATAGGCCGGGATATCGTACCCCTTGCTTGCCTCGACCATGCTTTGTGCCGCAGCTTCGGTCGACAATGCCCGCAGTAACGACTTTGCGGCGGACTTGTTCTTCGAGAAGCCCCAGATGCCCCAGAAATAGGGGAGGAACGGCGCGTGGCGTCCGGACGGACCGCTCGGCATGCCGTGATGCCAGATCTGCTCGGCGATCTGCGGCGCGTCGCGCACGGCCACCGCCCACGCCGATGGCGGGTTCATGATTGAGGCACCGCGGCCTGACACGAGCCATTTGTTGTTCGACGCGTCGTCCCACGAAGGTGCGTCGGCTGGCAGTTCAGCCGTCAGCTCCTTCATGTACTCCATGGCTTGGCGGACCTTGTCCGTCTTTACGGTGATGTTTTCCTTCTGATCGACAAGCACAGCGCCGTACGAATTGAAGAAGGCACCGGCTGTATCAACGGAGTCCGATGTGGTGCCGAGGCCGATACCGAAAGCAACGCCCGCTTTGTTGCAGGCCTTCGCGGCCTTGAGATACGTCTCCATGTTCCAGCCATCGGCCTTGGGGGCCGCACCGGCGGGATACATGGCGAGAATATCCACGCCAGCGTGTTGCTTGAGCAGATCGATACGCGAGGCCGGGCCTTTGATCTGGCTGCCCGCCGTGGAGGGAACACCAACCCACTTGCCATTGATCTTGCCGAGATATTCGACCGTCGAGTTGACGGCTCCATTCTGCTTGATGAGATCGGCCATGATGTCGCCGACGTCTTCGAGCGTGCCTGCATGACGAGCCGGCTGCCACGTCGGCATGGAAAGGATATCGTGGCCCGATTTGGCCTGCGCTTCTGCGGCAATCGTCAGGAGAATCTTGTTGCCTTGCGAGGTGATGAAGTCGATTTCGACGTTCACCTTCTCCTTCTCACCCCAGGCCTTGGCCACAGTCTCAATCGCTTTGTTTGCTCCAGGTACCCAATGATCCCAGAAGCCAACCTTGAGCGTGCCGGCAGACTGCGCCGAACTGACGTAAGGGGCCGCAACGACACCACCGACAGCAGCAGCACCCGTGGCAACAAAGCGCCGACGGGTCATCGTCTTCTTCTTCATGAACGTTTCCTCCAAACGTGGTTGCATTCTTTTGTTTATTGCCGTGTCGGCTTTGGCAGATCACGGATGACGCAACTTAGTATGACCGAGACATATTAGGCCCGGCCCTGCGATGGCGCCACCATAAATTTTAGGTATTTCACACGGCTATTGCCGTGAGTAGCCCTCGATTTCCGTCGCCGCCCAGGCAAGCGTCTTTTCGATGCTCTCACCGCGGCCGATCCGTACAATCATCTTCGGCATGACGGCATTGGTATAGAGCTGCGAGGCGATCTGCGGCGGTGCCGGAGAGCACGGCATCGCGTTTCTCTGGTCACCCCGATTCGGATAGTGGGAGAGCGTTCCCGGCGGCGGTCCCTGGTCGTCCCACACCTTGTAGTCGAGCAGCTTCTGGTAAGGCGGGATGTCGTATCCCGCAGCGCCCGACACGATCTTGCGGATGTTGGCCGGTTGGTTCATGTGGACCATCAGGCTCTTCGCCGCCGACTTGTTCTTCGAGAAATTCCAGAGCCCCTGATAGCGCGGCAGCAGCGGTGCAAAACGCCCCTTCGGGCCCTTCGGCATCGCGTGCGTCCAGAGCTTGGCCGCAACGTCCGGCGCGTCGCGCTTCGCCACGACCCATGTGCTCGGCGGATTGAAGATGAGCGCGCCCTTGCCCGAGATGAGCCACTTGTTGTTCGAGGCATTGTCCCAAGAGGCGACGTCGGTCGGCAGGTAGGCGTAGAGGCGCTTTGCGTATTCGAGGACCTGACGCACTTCATCCGAGTTCACCGTGATGTTGCCCTTGGCATCGACGAGTGCCGCACCGAATGCCGAGAACAGCGTGCCCACCCAGTCGAGGCTGTCGGTTGTAGCGCCGAGCGGCAGGCCGAAGGAATGGCCGGCCTTATGGCACTTTTCAGCCGCCGTGAGGAACGTGTCCCACGTCCAGCTATCGGCTGCGGATGTCGGATCTTTCCCGGCCGGATACATCGCCTGCAGATCGA
This sequence comes from Pseudomonadota bacterium, assembly GCA_023430845.1. Taxonomy (GTDB): domain Bacteria; phylum Pseudomonadota; class Alphaproteobacteria; order Rhizobiales; family Hyphomicrobiaceae. The sequence goes on along the minus strand of JAEYYJ010000044.1, from coordinate 2,628 downwards.
TCCCGGCAATGTCCTTGAAGTAGTCGATGCGCGAGCACGGGGGCAGGATCAGCGAGCCCCGTGTCGACGGCACGACATTCCAGGTGCCGCTGGCGGTGCCGATGTACTCCATGGCCTCGGAGATCGGGCCATTGGTGGCCAGAACCTCCTTCATCACATCGCCGACGGGCTCGAGCAGCCGAGTATACTGCGCGGGCTCCCACGCCGAGAAATCCATGACATCATGGCCCGCGCGCGCTTGTGCCTCGGCGGCGATCGTCAGCAACAGCTTGTTGCCCTGCGTGCTGAGGTAGTCGATCGTGAGATCGACCTTCTCTTTCTGCGCCCACTCCTGGGCAATCTCGTCCATGATCTTGTTGCCGCCAGGCACCCAGTGATCCCACATGCCAAGGGAAAGTTTCCCCGCGGATTGGGCGGTGCTGACATGAGGCGCTGAAATGGCCGCGGCGGCGGCGGCGGAACCGGCTACAAAACGACGACGCGTAATCCTCTTCTTGGACATGGTTGCTTCCTCCCTTGGTTCTCGCCATGTCGCAGGCGCGCGCAATTACATCCCACTGCCGCAAAGGGCATGGCGATGTCGTTCGGCGAACGCACGCGTCGACGGACAATCATGGCGTTTCCTGCGGCATGGATTACCGCTGTCGGGGTTGGTTTGCCCAACTCCTCGACGTCCCCTGACTTTCGTCACGAAATCCGGGCGGCGGGCAGGGAGCGCCGCTCTGCCCGCTGAGAAGGCCGGGCCGGCGCAGTTAATCGCATTCTGCGCGGATTGGATAGCTGTGCAGCGTGTTGCAGTGCGCACAAGCGCGAGGTGCCTGCGTGCTGCTGTGCACATGCAGTTGATCTGACGCGAGTGCGCGCAGATAGTGCCGGCCCCGCATGGGCGCGATCGCCCCACCAGAGGAAGTCATGGCGCATCAACATCGGCACTGGGCGTCGCGCCTGCCATTCTACTACGGCTGGTTGATCGTACTCATTGCCTTCGTGACGATGGCCGTCGCCGTGACGGCAAGGACGACCTTCTCGCTGCTCATGCCGCCGCTCATCGACGAGTTCGGCTGGGATCGCGGGCTCGCCGCCGGCGCCTTCTCCTTTGGCTTTCTCGTATCGGCCATTCTCGGCCCCATTGTCGGCCGCGCCATGGACAAGCACGGGCCGCGCATCGTCATTCCAACCGGTGCCGTATTTCTGTCATCCGGCCTCTTGCTCGCGCCCTATGTCGAGCAGCCATGGCATCTCTATGCGACGCTCGGGATGCTGGTCGGCGGCGGCTCCAACATGATGACCTACACGGCGCATTCGCAGTTCCTGCCGAACTGGTTCGTGCAGCGACGCGGGCTCGCGATCAGCCTGGCTTTCTCCGGGACTGGTGTCGGCGCCATCGTGCTCCTGCCGTGGCTGCAGTCGATTATCCTGAGCGAAGGCTGGCGCGCCGCCTGCTGGACCATGGGCTGCCTCGTCCTGCTTGTGGCGCTGCCTCTCAATCTGCTCGTGCGCAGGGCACCGGCCGATATCGGCTTACTGCCGGATGGCGAGGCGAAGCCCGGATCGTCGTCGGCTTTAGCACCACGTCACGCGGCCCTGATTGTCGACAAAGCATGGGTAGCGACGGAATGGACACTCGCCCGCGCGATGCGGACAGCGCGCTTCTGGTGGATCGTGGTTGCATACTTCTGCGCGCTCGTCGCGTGGTACGCGGTACAGGTGCACCAGACGAAGTACCTCACCGAGATCGGCTTCACGCCGATCGTCGCGGCCTGGGCACTCGGCGCCGTCAGCGTGGTCAGCATACCCGGCCAGATCATTCTCGGTGGCTTGTCGGATCGTCTCGGACGCGAGTGGATCTGGAGTGGTGGCTGTGCCGGCTTTGCGGTGTGCTATGTCGCGCTGATCGCACTCGAGCAAACACCCTCGATGGCGCTTCTGTATCTTATGGTGTTCGCGCAGGGCTTCTTCGGCTACACGCTGACATCCGTCATGGGCCCGATTGTCGTCGAGATATTCGAGGGACCGCACTTCGGCGCCATATTCGGGACGATCACGGTGGCTCTTGTGTGCGGTGGTGCGGCCGGGCCGTGGATTGCGGGCGTCATACACGACGCGACCGGCAGCTACCGGCTGGCGTTCATCCTGATCATCGGCTGCTGTATTGCCTCCGCCGTCTCGATCTGGCTGGCATCGCCCCGTAAAGTTCGTCTCGTGCCGGGGCGCGTTCCCAAGACTTGAGCACATCGCTCAATCGCTAGCGTGCGCTCACGAGCCCATCGTCGAGAAGCTGGCGGTGAAAACTCAGGATGTCCTCACGCCGCGGGCAGTCGAACCACAAGCCATCGCAGATCTGCTTGAGCCTCTTGCGGCCCGCATGGGCATCCGACAAGGGAAGCCCTGCAGCCTCCAGCAGAACCGTGCCGAGATAGGGTACGTCGAGGATGTCCGGGCTCGAGAACTCCGGATGGAAGCGCACGCCATTGATGGTGAAGAACGTCTGGTAGCCGAGTGAGCCACGCTCGACGAGCACGTCCTCGGCTTCCGTGCCTTCATTGTACCCGAGCAGTAGACGCGTCGCCATCGGGTGGTGGTCGCCATAGCGCACGATAAGGAAGCGCTCCTTCGGAAAGCGGCGCT
>JAEYYJ010000020.1 GCA_023430845.1 Pseudomonadota bacterium | reverse complement strand
CTCTCAAAGCCCGCGTCGACGAGTGTCATGACGATCTGCGGAAAATCCATCGTGCCGTTCTCGGCCCCCTGCAGGCAGGCCTCGGCGATAGTGGTCTTATCGGCGTTCATGGGTGCACCCTTCTACCGGGCGCGTACTCTACGCTCGTGAGCGGCAACACGCATCCCCGTTTGACGGCCTCCCCTTCCCCGTGCCAGCTTGCCGTCACCAAAATCCACGAACAAGCCCAGAGACATACCAAGAGGAAAGGCACCGACGATGGCTGGCTGCTTGGAAGGCAAAGTAGTTGTAGTGACCGGCGCAGGCCGCGGCATCGGCAGGGGCATGGCGATGCTCGCCGCCGAGCAGGGCGCGAAGGTCGTCGTCAATGACCTCGGCGCCACCGTCGACGGCGAAGGTGCGGCCAGCCAGCAGCCCGCCGAGGAAGTCGTCGAGGAGATCCGCAAGGCGGGCGGCGAGGCCGTTGCCAACTTCGAGAGCGTCGCCGAGCCGAAGAGCGCGGAAAAGATCGTCCAGTGCGCGCTCGACAACTTCAAGCGCATCGACGGCGTGATCAACAATGCCGGCATCCTGCGCGACCGCATCTTCCATCGCATGTCGATCGTCGACTTCGATCAGGTCATCAAGGTGCACCTCTACGGCGCCTTCTATGTGAGCCGCGCCGCCGCGAACCACTTCAAGGAGCAGGAGTCGGGTGCGTTCGTGCACTTCACCTCGACATCCGGCCTCATCGGCAACTTCGGACAGGCGAACTATGCCGCCGCCAAGATGGGCATCGTCGGTCTCTCGCGCGGCATCGCCCTCGACATGCAGCGCTACAATGTGCGCTCGAACTGCATCTCGCCCTTTGCCTGGAGCCGCATGATCGGCACCATCCCGACGGAGACACCCGAGCAGCAGGCCCGCGTCGAGCGCATCAAGAAAATGACCCCGGACAAGATTGCCCCGCTCGCGATCTTCCTGCTCTCGGATCTCGCCAAGGAAGTCTCGGGTCAGATCCTCGCCTCGCGCATGCACGAGATCTATCTCTTCAACCAGACGCGCCCGATCCGCAGCGTGCATCGCGAGGAAGGCTGGACGCCGCAGACCATCGCCGAGCACGCGCTGCCCTCCATGCGCTCATCGCTGACGCCGCTCGACCGTTCGGGTGATGTGTTCTCCTGGGATCCGATCTGACGGCGAGCCGAGCGACATGAGCCAGCGGCCCTTCTTCCATGAAGGCATGCGCGCCCTGCAGGACCGTTTCGACGGGCGGCGCGTGGCGGATGCCATCGAGAAGCACCGGAAGCACTACGCTTTCTGGGATGACGAGCGGGAGATGATCGAGAATGCCCGCTTCTTCTTCATTGCATCCGCGGCCGAGGGCCATGTCGACGGCAACATCAAGTCCGGCGATCCGGGCTTCGTGAAGATCGTCGGACCCAACATCATCGAGTATCCCGAGTACGACGGGAACTCGATGTACCGCACGCTCGGTAACATCGCGCTGAGCCCGAGCGTCGGCCTGCTGTTCGTGAAGCTCGACGGCAAGAGCCGCCGCATCCGCGTCAACGGCCAGGCCACCATTCACGACGATGCCGAAACGCTCGCGCGGCATCACGGTGCCAAACTGGTCGTGCGAATCGTGTGCGAGCTCTATCCGAATTGCCCGCGCTACGTGCCCGATATGGTCGAGGGCACACCATCGCCGTACGTGCCGCGTGAGGGCCGAGGCACGCCGCCGGCACCCGAATGGAAGTCGCGCGATTACATCCGCGATATCCTGCCCTCCGACGACCCACACCGCCCGACCAACAAAGACTGAACAACAAGATCGATGATCCGGAGACAATAAATGGCCGCTTTCCCTGCCCGCAAAGACACGCACGTCCTCTTTGCGCATGTCGCCTACGAATTCACCGAGCCCTTCACGGCGCGTAACACCGGCATGACGTTCGACATTGCGCGCAACTACGACGAGCTCGCGGCCAAGCTGCCAAACGCTGACGTGCTCTCCGTCTCGATGATGTGGAAGAACGAACTCGCGGCCAAGAACCCGCGCCTCAAGCTCATCCAATCGATTAGCGCCGGCACGGACCAGTACGATCGCGACGTACTGAAGGCGAACGGCATTCGCCTCGCAAGCGGCCATGGCGTCAATGCCAACGCGGTTGCAGAGCACGCCATCTCGCTCATGCTCTCGCTCTCGCGCCAGTTGCATTTCCTCCGTGACGCGCAGGCGGCCAAGTCATGGCGCGGCATGCAGGGCGATCGCTCCATCCGCGAGGACGAGGTCGAGGGCAAGACCGTGCTCATTGTCGGCGCCGGTCGCATCGGCCAGCGCCTCGCAGCGCTATGCAAGGCATTCGGCATGAAGGTCATTGCAACGCGGCGCAATCCAGCAGCAGGCGCCGGCGCGGCCGACGAAGTCGTCGCCGACAGCGCGCTCATGGCGAAGCTGCCTGAAGCCGACTTCGTCGTGCTCACCTGCCCGCTGACACCCGAGACGACAAACCTCATCTCCGGCGCGCAGCTCGCCGCCATGAAGCCGACAGCCTTCCTCATCAACGTCGCGCGCGGCAAGGTCGTGGACGAGCCGGCGCTCATCGCGGCGCTCAAGGCGAAGAAAATCCGCGGCGCCGGCATCGACGTGACGGTGGAGGAACCGCTGCCGGCAGCATCGCCGCTGTGGTCCATGCCACACGTGATCGTGACGCCGCATTCGGGCGGCGAGACCGTGCGCTATGAGGATCGCGTCATCGATCTGCTGATCGAGAACGCCGATCGCCTCGCGCGCGGCGAGAGCAAGCTCGTCAACGAGATCGTGTAGGTATTTTTTCCTTACCGCGGGATCGTTTCGCGAATGGGGCCGGCGCCGCGACGGATTTCGCGGCGTCGCGCGTTTAAGCTCTCGGGACCGCCATGCAAGCGCCGGTCCTCCTCTCCAGCTCTGCCAC
>JAEYYJ010000411.1 GCA_023430845.1 Pseudomonadota bacterium | reverse complement strand
ACTTCCATCCAGGCTCGATCGAAGACGCGCGCGCACATGCCAAAGCGCACGGGGTTTCGGAGAATGCGCGGTTCGAGGTCGGGCTCGCCAAGGACTTCCCGGGCAGGGAATTCGATCTCGTCACCTGCTTTGATTGCCTGCACGACATGGGCGATCCGAAAGGCGCCGCGGCGCATATCCACAAAGCGCTCAAGAAGGACGGGACCTGGATGATCGTCGAGCCTATGGCCGGCGACAGCCTTGAGAAGAATCTCAACCCGGTTGGTCGTCTCTACTACGCAGCATCGACGATGATCTGCGTTCCGACATCGCTGTCGCAGGAAGTGGGCACCGCGCTCGGCGCCCAGGCGGGCGAAGCGAAGCTGCGTGAGGTCATCACGTCGGGCGGCTTTTCGAGTGTACGCCGCGCCACCGAGACGCCATTCAACATGATCCTCGAGGCGCGGCCATAGAGGCGAAGGATGCTCGCACTGCGCGCGGTCGCATGAGCGCGCGCAGTCTCACTTCGTGCCGTACATCCTGTCGCCGGCATCGCCGAGGCCCGGAACGATATAGGCGTGATCATTGAGCTCGCGGTCGATGGCAGCGGTCAGGATCGGTACGTCGGGATGCGCCGCGGCGAACGTGTCGATGCCCGGCGGTGCGGCCAGCAGGCAGACGAACTTGATGCGTCGGGCGCCGGCTTCCTTGATGCGTTGGACGGCGGCAACTGCGGAGTTGCCCGTCGCCAGCATCGGGTCGACGCAGATGCAGAGCCGATCCTCGATCCGGTCGGGAAGCTTCAGGTAGTACTCGACGGGCTTCAGTGTCTTCGGGTCGCGATAAAGCCCGATGTGGCCGACGCGTGCGGACGGCACGAGGTCGAGCATGCCATCCAGCAACCCGTTGCCGGCGCGCAGGATCGAGATGAAGCAGAGCTTCTTGCCTTCGAGGCGCGGTGCCATGAAGGTCTCGAGCGGCGTTTTGATCTCGACCATTTCGGTCTCGAGATCGCGGCAGATCTCGTAGGTGAGAAGCAGGCTGATCTCGCGCAGCAGAGCTCTGAATTTCGACGTCGTGGTGCTGATGTCTCGCATGAGAGACAATTTGTGCTGAACCAGCGGGTGCGAGATGACAGTGACGTTGGCTGGCATCATGAGCCTCGATTGCATGCTGTGACGCGTGGGCGCCGGACAATGGTCGGACGATGGCTGACGCGAGCGGATTCGCCCGCCGTCATTCTAGCGCAGTGTGCGGCCGACTGCTCGCGCCGTGCTCAAGTCCGGCTGCGGCTGCGCGCACCGATCCAGAATGCGAGCTGCCCGATGACACTTGCGGACGCGAGGATGATGCCTGCCGTGAGCGCGGGATCGTTCCCGAGAGCAACAAGGCCTGCGCACAAGGCGCCGATGCCCATTTGGGCACTACCGTAGAGACCCGACGCCGATCCTACGATGCGCGCATTGACCCCGAGAGCCTCTGTAAGTGCCGTCGGTGAGGAGATCCCGGCTCCGACCGTGAATACGATCATCGGGATGACCGCCAGGGCGACGCTCAAGTGGCCCGACAGCGCTGCGCCGAGAAACGAGAATGCGGCGAGCGCACTGAGCAGGCTGGAGCGGGCCAGAAGCTTGGCGATCGGAATGCCGGGAATGAGCCGCGTTGCGAGGATTGTCCCGAGTGAGAAGCCACCGACCAGTAGACCAAGATAGATGCCGACCTCGTAGGCGGGCCGGTGAAGCTCTTCGACGAGAATGAAGGGAGCGGCGGCGACGAATGCGTACATGGATGTCGTTGCGCAGCCGCCGCCGATTGCGTAGCCGACGAATGCGGGCGACCGCAGCAGATTGCCGTAGTCATGCAAGATCGTCGTGGTGCTCACGTTGTCCGCGACGGGACGCGTCTCGGGCAGCAGGCGCCATAGGAAGATTAGATTTACGACGCCGAGAGCGCCGAGCGAGACGAAGATCGCACGCCATCCGAACGATGCCGCGAGCACGCCGCCTATGACGGGCGCCATGCCCGGGCCGAGCGTCACCATGAGGTTCATGAGGGCGAGGCGCCGCGCGACATCGGACGGTCCTGCTGTATCGCGTACGATCGCACGGCCCAGTGCCAGGCCAGCGCCTCCGCCGAAGGCCTGGAACACGCGTGCTACAATGAGCGCCTGAACATTCGGGGCCAGTGCTGCGGCCATGCCCGCAATGGCATAGAGTCCAAGTCCCGCCATCAGTACCGGCCGACGGCCGAATCGATCGGATACCGGTCCGTATCCGAGCTGCCCCACGGCCATGCCCAGAATGTACAGGCTGATCGTGAGCTGCATGGCCGCAGCAGACGTGCCGAGATCCCGCGCTGCGTGCGGTAGCGCAGGCACGAGCATGTGCATGGCGATCGGCCCGGTCAGCGTGAACAAGGCAATGAGCCACAACGGCACGCGCGCGGTGGGGCCGGGTGGCCGATCCTGCGGATCTGCGGGCTTCGGCGTCACGTCAACCCGCCTATGTCTGGAACGTCGTCTCTCAATCGAGATGCCACCTCAGTCCGGAAGCTTTGTGCCTGTGCGCTCGACGATCAGGCCGTAGTGCTCGGGGCGCCTATGGCGGGCGAAGTTGAAGACCGTCGATTTGTACGAGATTGTCAGATCGAGGGTCGCAGCGCGCAACCGCCAGCTCGTCGCCGAGCGTGGTGCACATCGCCACCGTTTCGCCTGATGGCGCGATGATTTGCGATTGGCCAAGATGCATGACCCCTTCCTCTATGCCGGCCTTCGCGACACCGACTACCCAGGTTCCGTTCTGATAGGCCCCGGATTGCATGACAAGTGTATTGTGAACTGAACAAGAAGGATCATTCACAATGATGCTGAATATCCGCGACGACGACGTCCTGCTTGTCGTCGACATCCAGAATGACTTCTGTCCGGGCGGCGGCCTTGCCGTGCCTGCGGGCGATGAGATCATGCCGCTGGTCAATCTCCTCGCGGAGAAGTTTCAGCACGTAGTATTGACGCAGGATTGGCATCCTGCCGGGCACAGCTCGTTCGTCTCGGTTCATCCTGGGCGGAAGCCTTTCGAGGTCGTCACGTTTCCGTATGGTCCGCAGGTCCTGTGGCCCGATCATTGTGTGCAGGGGAGCAGCGGTGCCGAGTTCCATGCCGGATTGGATATCCCGCGTGCGGAGCTGATCATCCGCAAGGGCTATCGGCACGCCATCGATTCCTATTCGGCATTCTTCGAGAATGATCGCGAGACGCCGACGGGCCTCGCGGGCTATCTGCGCGAGCGCGAGTTGAGGCGCGTCTTCGTGGTGGGGCTGGCGCTCGATTTCTGCGTGCGCTTCTCGGCAGAGGACGGGCATCGGTGCGGCTTCGAGATGGTCGTGATCGAGGAGGCAACCCGCGGCATCGATCTCGACGGATCGGTCGACGTCGCGCGCCGTGCCTTCGCCGAGCGGTCCATTCGCGCGATAGCTGTCGACGATATCCGCTGAGAAGGCGGATCACGCAGACGACTGGCGACACGAGCGGGGCGCTCTCTGGCGGTAGTCGCGCACGCCTTCAGTCTCGGACGGGTGGTGCTTCGTCGGGGCGCTCGGGCGCACGGGGCGTAGACTTGCATAGCTTCGCGCGGGCTAATGTTCAGGCGCTTGTATGCTAATTTGTATGCAAGCCTGCATGCTTTGCAGCCGCTGCCCATTGGCGTACAGATCATCGCAGCGCCGTGGCGGGAGGATATCGCACTGCGCATTGCGCACCATCTGGAGACGGCGCAAGTCGCGAAAGCGCCGCGCCCGCTGCTGTAGGACGATGAGCATGGAAGTCAATCTGCCCGATGTCGTTGCCGAGGTGAGCGCACTCTTCGAGCGCTACGAGAAGGCGCTGACGACGAACGACGTAGTAACACTGACGGCGCTCTTCCGCAAAGCGCCTCAGACGATCCGTTATGGCATCGGCGAGAATCTGTACGGTGCCGACGAGATCCTGGCGTTCCGGCAGGCGCGCCCGAGCATCAATCTCGAACGCACGATCGATCGCACGGTCATTACGACCTACGGCCAGGACTGTGCGACGGCGTCGACGCTGTTTCATCGCGAGATGATGGGCGATCGCAAGATCGGCCGGCAGATGCAGACATGGGTCCGCTTTCCCGATGGCTGGTTCATCGTCGCGGCTCACGTCAGCGTCATCGACAATCCCGCATAGTTCCGGTGAACCGCAGGCCCGGTGCTCCGCACGCAATGTCAAGCAGCGCCGCGGTTGATGCTTCGCTGCCCAAATTGCGGGCGCTCGGTTAAGGACAATGGTGGTGGCGGCACGTGCTTGATGCCGAGGCGTGTGGCGGCCATGATGCGCGGCCGCCTTCGATGTGTTCGGCCACGCTGCGCGGGTACGAGGGCAACGAACAACAAGCCTACGAGGAGGAATGATGGATCTCGGGCTCAAGGGTAAGAATGCGGTCGTTACCGGCGGCAGCCGCGGTCTCGGCTGGGCCATTGGCGAGGTGCTGGCCAGCGAGGGCATGAATGTCGTGCTCGTTGCGCGCGACCGGGGCGCGTTGGAGGCGAATGCGGCATCGCTGCAAACGCGCTTTGGTGT
>JAEYYJ010000379.1 GCA_023430845.1 Pseudomonadota bacterium | reverse complement strand
AATCTGCACGTCCACTTCGTCACGGAGAACGGCACTGTCCGGGCCGTCGAGGGCCTGAGCTACGCCGTCGAGCCCGGCGAGATGGTCGCCATCGTCGGCGAATCCGGATCGGGGAAATCCGTCTCCGCACTCGCCGTGATGCAGCTCCTGCCGCAGAACACCGCGCGCATCATCGATGGCTCGATCCGCTTCGAGGGGCGCGAGCTTCTCGAACTCGACGACGACGAGATGCGCAGCATTCGCGGCCGCGAGATCTCGATGATCTTCCAGGAGCCCATGACCTCGCTCAATCCGGTGCTCACCATCGGGTTGCAGATCATGGAACCGCTCTTCATGCACCTCGAGATGAGCGAGAGCGCGGCGCGCGCCCGCGCCATCGAGCTGCTGACGCTGGTCGGCATCACCGATCCGGAGAGCCGCCTCGACCAATATCCGCACCAGCTCTCTGGCGGCATGCGCCAGCGCGTGATGATAGCGATCGGGCTTGCCTGCAATCCCAAGCTTCTCATCGCCGACGAGCCGACCACCGCCCTCGACGTGACCATCCAGGCGCAGATCCTCGAACTCATGAAGGATCTGTCGCGCCGCCTCGGCGTGGCGGTCATCATCATCACGCACAACCTCGGCATCGTCGCGCGCTACGCCGACCGCGTGAACGTCATGTATGCCGCGCGGCTGATCGAGACCGGCCCTGCCGAAGCTGTGTTCGGCCATCCGATCCATCCGTACGCACGTGGCTTGCTCGCTGCCGTGCCGCGCCTCGATCGCAACCGCTCCGCTGAGCTGACGACCATCGAAGGCGCGCCGCCAAACCTGCTCGATCCGCCTGAGGGTTGTCGTTTCCGACCGCGCTGCCGCTACGCGATCGATCTCTGCGCAAACGTGCCTCCCATGAAGGAGATGGAGGCGGGCCATCTCGCAGCGTGCCACCGAGCCGACGAGATCGACGCCCTGGAACAGGCCGCGCGCAAGGATGATACTGCCGCACCGACGACGGTCATCGCCGACGAAGGTGAGCCGATCCTGCGCATTGCGCACACGTCGAAATTCTTCCCTGTCGGCGGCGGTTTCATGCGCGGGCCCGTGCGGTATGTGAAGGCGGTCAACGACGTCTCGCTGCACATCATGCCCGGTGAGACGCTCGGCCTCGTCGGCGAGTCAGGATGTGGGAAATCGACGCTCGGGCGGCTCGTCCTGCGACTGGACGATCCGACGGGCGGCGAGATTCTGTTTGACGGCACGGACCTCGCGGGACTTTCGCGCTCGGAGATGACGGGCGTGCGCAAGAAGATGCAGGTCATCTTCCAGGATCCTTACTCCTCACTCAATCCACGCATGACCGTCGGCCAGATCATCGGCGAGCCGATGCACGTTCACGGCATCATGCCCAAGGCAAAGATACCCGATCGCGTTGCGGAGCTGCTGGAGCTCGTTGGCCTCTTCCCCTACATGGCGCTGCGCTATCCTCACGAACTATCGGGCGGGCAGCGCCAGCGCGTCGGCATCGCGCGCGCGCTCGCCGTCGAGCCGGAAGTGATCGTTTGCGACGAGGCTGTCTCGGCGCTCGACGTTTCAATCCAGGGTCAGGTGATCAATCTGCTCGAGCATCTCCAGCGCAAGCTCGGCCTCACTTATCTATTCATCGCGCACGATCTGGCTGTCGTCCGGCACATATCGAGCCGCGTTGCCGTCATGTATCTCGGGCGCATCGTCGAACTCGCCTCATCGGACGAGATCTTCGCCAATCCGCGCCATCCCTATACACAGGCGCTGCTTGCCGCTGCTCCGGTTCCCGATCCCGTCATCGAACGCACGCGCCCACGCACGATCATCACGGGTGAGTTGCCGAGCCCGCTGAACCCGCCCTCAGGCTGCGTCTTCCATCCGCGCTGCCCGAAGGCAACGGCCGAATGCAAGCAGGCCGTACCCGAGACGCGCAAGCTCACGGAGGGGCACACAGTCGCCTGCATTCACGCCTGACGCACTACCGAAAACGACGCGCCAAAAACAAGCGTCGCAATGAGACAAGAAGCCAAAGTGGAGGAAACCGAAGATGATACGCACGACAAGTCTGGCCTTCGCGCTGACTGCAGCGGCGCTGATCGCGGCTCCCGCATCTGCAGAGACGCCAAAGCGCGGCGGCACTCTCAAGTTCGCCTCCGTCGCCGAGCCGCCGACCACCGACTGCCACGGCACCACGACCTTCGCGATGATCCATCCGGTCGTGCCGCAATACTCGACGCTGATGAAGCTCGTCGGCCCGCACGACAAGACGCGGCTCGAGGGTGATCTCGCCGAATCCTATGAGATATCTCCGGACGGCCTGACCTACACGTTCAAGCTGCGCCGCGGCGTGAAGTGGCATGACGGCTCGCCGTTCTCGTCAGCCGACATCAAGGCGACCTACGAGCGCATCGTTAATCCGCCCGAAGGCGTCGTTTCCTCGCGCAAGGCCGTCCATCAGGACATCGGGCAGATCACGACGCCGGATGACCACACGGTGGTCTTCAAGCTCAAGCAGCCGAACGCATCGATGATCCTGCACTTCGCGTCGCCCTTCAATTGCGTCTACAGCGCCGCCAAGCTCGCGAAAGATCCGACCTATCCCTCCAAGGAGGTCATGGGCACGGGCGCATTCAAGTTCGTCGAGTACGTGAAGGGCTCGCATTGGGTCGCGACCCGCTTCGAGGACTACTGGGATAAGCCGCGGCCCTACCTCGACGGCTACCGCCTGTTCTTCGTGCGCGGCACCGCGGTCGTCGCCGGCATGCAGGGCGGCCAGTTCGATGCCGAGTTCCGCGGCCGCACACCGCAGGAGCGCGACCAGCTCGTCGCCGCCATGAAGGACAAGGTAACGGTGCAGGAAGGCCCGTGGACAACCAACATCCTTCTCTCCTTCAATACCGAGAAGAAGCCCTTCGATGATATCCGCGTGCGCCAGGCACTGACGATGGCCATCGACCGCTGGGGCGGATCGGAAAGCCTCGGGAAGGTCTCACTGATCAAGGGCGTGAGCGGTGTGTTCCGGCCGGGTTCGCCGTACTCGATCTCGCAGGACGAGTTAAAGAAGATTCCGGGCTTCTGGCCGGACATCAACAAGTCACGCGAGGAAGCGAAGCGCCTGCTCAAGGAAGCCGGCGTCAGCAATCTGAAGGTGAAGCTGCTCAATCGCACGATCGCGCAGCCGTTCACGCCGGCCGGCATTTTCGCCATCGACCAATGGCGGCGCATCGGCGTCGAGACCGAGCATGTGCAGGTCGAGACCAAGCTTTGGTACGACGGGATGGAGAGCGGCAACTTCGATGTCTGCGTGCAGAACATTTCCGACTTCACCGACGACCCGAATGCGCAGTTCAATACACTGCTGAGCAAGAAGGTGTCGGCGATCGCCTACTCACGGCACACCGACAGCAAGATCGACGAGATGTACACGCTGCAATCGGGCACGGTCGATCCGACGGCGCGCATGAAGATCGTGAACGAACTCGAGAAGTATACCCTGAGCCAAGCCTACAACATTCCGTTGCTCTGGTATCAGCGGATCGTTGTCAACAACGCCAAGGTGAAGGGCTGGGATCTGACGCCGAGCCACTTCACGGGCCAGCAGCTCACGCACGTCTGGCTCGATGAGTAGAGTGCGTTCTTCTCCTTCTCCCCGTTCTTACGGGGAGAGGGAAAATTCTGTTCTTACCGCGAAATCGGAACACCATGACCGGCTACGTTATAAGGCGCCTGCTTCTTGTCATCCCCTCGCTGATCGGCGTGGCGGTCGCCGTATTCTTCCTCATTCGGGTCATGCCGGGTGACGTGGTCGTCGTGAAGCTGCGCGCCGACGGCGTCGCTGTCAGCGAGGATGCGATCATCGCCGAGCGCAAGCGCCTCGGCCTCGA
>JAEYYJ010000228.1 GCA_023430845.1 Pseudomonadota bacterium | reverse complement strand
GCAAGCTCGCTGATGCAGGTGTGAAGGCGTAAGTTTCGCGGTGCGGGAGCGTCGGTCGGCGCTCTCGCTCACTTCTTCTTGCTGCGCGACGCTTTGGGAAGCGAGCCATAGTAGGCAGCAAGCGCATTCATCTGGTCGTCGTCGAGTGATTGGGCCACGGAGACCATGGCCGGATTGTTACGCTCGCCATTGCGGTAGAAAACGAGCGTGTGGACGAACTCCTCGGGGTCCCAGCCTGTAATGGATGGAATGCCGTTGTCGGTACCGTCGACGCGGTGACAGGCGCTGCACTCGCCGGAGAGATGGCGGCCGTAGGCGACCTTCTTCGCATCGCTGGCGACCGCAGGCCCTGCAAGTACCAGCCCGAGCGCACCAGCCGCGAGGCGGAGGCCACCGGGTTTCGTTTCCGAGCGCCTCATTCCTTCTCCGGCAGCATGCCCTTGGCGCAATAGTGTCGGTAGAGCGTGGCGACAATCTCCTTCGCCACGGTGTCGGTCAGCGAATAGTAGGCGAAGTGGCCGCGCCGCTCGGCCTTCACGAGGCCGTCGAGACGCAACCGCGTCAGATGCTGGGAGGTGAGACTCTGGCGCGCGCCGATGGCGTCGCAGATCTCCGTGACCGTCTTCTCACGCTCGACGAGCAGGCAGAGGATCATCAGGCGATAGGGGCTGCCGATCGAGCGCAGCACGCCGGCTGCCTCCTCGGCGGCCCAGCGCATGGAGCTCAGCACCTCGCCGGCGGGCAGTTCGTCGTCGCCCTCCCGCGTCGCCTTGGCGAGCGCGTCCATGGACATGATCCCTGATGCCTTCTCGCAACCGCCGGGTCGGCCGGCCATTGCGCAATTAATATTCGCAAGTCGCAATATTTGCAATCCAGGCCCCGTCAAAGGGCCGAATTATCGTTCATTTCTCGTGGTGCGGCGCCTCGAGCATGTCCTTGAGGCGATGTTGCTCCTCGGGACTGAGGGGCGCGGGGGCGGGTGTTTGCGTGCGCGCAGCCATGAGTCGCCAGCCGATTCCGGCAGCCGCGCCCGCGAGCAGCAGAAGCGGCGTCAGCCAGAGGAGCAA
Source organism: Pseudomonadota bacterium (assembly GCA_023430845.1). Classification (GTDB taxonomy): domain Bacteria; phylum Pseudomonadota; class Alphaproteobacteria; order Rhizobiales; family Hyphomicrobiaceae. The sequence goes on along the minus strand of JAEYYJ010000228.1, from coordinate 1,862 downwards.
GGTGTGCATGCCGAGCGGCGGGCGCAGAAGTACGAACTCGCCATAGCGCGCAACGAGGAAGCGCGTGACCTCCTTATCGCTGTCACCGGCGACGAGGCGCTCGCGCACGAGCAGGCGCAGATCCCTGGCGAGCGGCGCGTCGGAGTCGTCGATCGACTGGTTCTGGCAGACAAGACAGCGCAGGTTCACCGATAGCGCGCGAGCGCGCGCCTCCAGGGCTGGATCGGCAAGCACTTCATTGGGCTGGACGGCGAATGCGGTACCGGGGAGCAGAAGAGTGATCGCAAGCAGCGCCGCATGGATGAGCGTTCTCATGGCGCCCTACTCCGCTGGTACCGCTGCGGGCATCCGACGCCGCGAACGGCGCGGCGCACCGACGCGCAGGCGCCGGTCGCTCAGCGAAAAGGCGCCACCGATGAACATGATGATGGTGCCGATCCAGATGAGGCGCACGAGAGGATTGAAGTAGAGCCGCACGGACCAAGCGCCGTCACCGGCTTCATCCCCGAGCACGACATAGAGATCACCTGCGAGCGCGACGTGGATGCCCGCCTCGCTCGTCGCCTGGGCCGGCGCGTTGTATTGGCGCTTGGAGGGTGTGAGCTCGGCAATGCGTGTCTCACCGCGCGAGACCTGCATGACGCCAATGACTTCGCGATAGTTCGGCCCCTCGCGCGGCGCCACGCCCGTAAAGGTAATGTCATAGCCGGCCATATGCGCCGTCTGGCCTGGACGCATGGTAAGGATCGTTTCGCTCTGCCACGCGCTCATCGCGGTAATGCCGATGACCATCACGCCGACCCCGGCGTGCGCGATCGCCGTGCCATACACCGAGCGCGGCAGGTTCCGCAGGCGACGCAAAACTTCGGCACGATCGGCTTGGCCTGCCTTGGCGCGGAAGAGGATCTCGCTGATGGCGCCGCCGATCACCCAAACGCCAAGTGCTATCGCAAACGGCGCGAGCCATGGTCCACGCTGCATAATCGCGAAGACGACGGCGATGGACGCGATCGAGATGAGGCCGGCCACCATGAGGCGCTGCATGACGGCAGCCACGTCACCGCGTTTCCAACCGAGCAGCGGCCCGAAAGGTAGTGCGAGCAGCAGCGGCACCATGAGCGGCACGAAGGTCGCGTTGAAGTAGGGCGGACCGACCGAGATCTTGGCGCCGTTGATGGATTCGAGCGCGAGCGGATAGAGCGTGCCGACGAGAACGGTGCCGGTCGCGGTTGTGAGCAGCACGTTGTTGAGGACGAGACCACCTTCGCGGCTGATCGGCGCGAAGATGCCGCCCTGCCGGAGGCTCGGAGCGCGCCAGGCGTAGAGCATGAGCCCGCCGCCAATGAAGAACATCATGATCGCGAGAATGAACACGCCGCGCTTCGGGTCGACGGCAAAGGCGTGCACCGAGGAGAGCACGCCCGAGCGCACCAGAAAGGCGCCCATGAGGGAGAGCGAGAACGTCAGGATCGCGAGCAGGATCGTCCAGACTTTCAGCGCCTCGCGCTTTTCCATCACGACCGCGGAATGCAGAAGCGCCGTGCCCGCGAGCCAGGGCATGAAGGACGCGTTCTCGACAGGATCCCAGAACCACCAGCCACCCCAGCCGAGCTCATAGTAGGCCCACCACGAGCCCATGGAGATGCCAACCGTCAGGAACATCCAGGCGGCGAGCGTCCATGGCCTCACCCAGCGCGCCCAGGCGGCGTCCGCACGGCCTTCGATGAGACCGGCGATGGCGAACGAGTAGGCCATGGAGAAGCCGACATAGCCCGCGTAGAGGAAGGGCGGGTGAAAGGCGAGTGCCGGGTCCTGCAGAATGGGATTGAGGCCGCGGCCGTCGGCCGGCACGGGATCGAGAC
>JAEYYJ010000413.1 GCA_023430845.1 Pseudomonadota bacterium | reverse complement strand
CCGGAATCACGGTAGGTGACGGACGCATTCGGGTCCGTACCTGCGCCGTTGTGGCCAATGGACGTCATTTTCACCCTCGCAGAGGTGGACCGCAGCCCTCGGGCGCGGCGTTCATGCCACGGCGGGTCAGGAACTCGGGGCTGGTCAAGCCAGGAGGCACTATGCTCGCGGCCGAACCCTACTTTTGCCCCAATGGTCGTGGCCCAAGTGGTGGTGCCCAACTGATGGGTATTGTGCGGGGCAATAGCAATCCGTGGGGCGTTCGGCAACTCACGGAAAGGCTATGTTGTCCCCAATTCCGGATGAATTGGCTAAGCGTGGGACCGTTGGGCACCATGAGAAGGCTTTTGGGCAACACCGACATCGGCGCGGATGGCGGCAGGCAAGCGCGGCGAGCCTTCGCGGGCGCGCTTGCGGCGCTGTTTCTTGGCCTCGCGACGGGGACTGCGACGGCCGAAGATTCGAAGGTCTTCATCATCGGGAACTACCCCGTTGAAGCCCGCGCCGCCGATGCCGTGACCGCCAAGGAGCAGGCCATTGCCGACGGCCAGCAGGCAGCCTTCCGCTCGCTCCTGAAGCGTATCGTACCCGTGACCTCGTATGGGCGCTTGAAGCAGATCCGCGCGACGCCCGCCGCGCCGATGATCGAAGGCTTCTCGGTCCGCTCCGAGCGCAATTCGGCGACGGAGTACATCGCGAGCTATGACTTCTCCTTCCAGCCGGCGGCGGTGCAGCAGCTGCTCGAACGCAACGGCATTCCGTACGTCGACAAGCAGGCGCCGCGCATCGTGATCGTGCCGATCTATCGGGCCGAGCGCCAGCCACAGAACGTGACGGCAGAGGCGAGCGACACCTGGATGTATGCTTGGCGCAGTCTCGATCTCGCCAACACGCTGACGCCGGCGACGATCTCGCAGCCCAAGAAGACGCTCAACCCCGATACGGTCAAAGCCGCGCTCGAAGGCGAAGGCGGCGCGCAGCGCGCGGTCGCTGGTGAATATCAGACATCGCTGGTCGTGCTCGCGGTGCTCGAGCCGAGCGCCGACGGCAAGAAAGCGACCGTCACGCTCAGCGGGCAGGATTCGGTCGGGCCATTCTCTCTCGCGCGCAACTATCGCCTCGACGGCGACATCGCCTACACATCCGAGCTTGCGGCAGTCGTCGGGCTCGGCGTGCTCGAAGGGCGCTGGAAGGCTGCGAATTCGCATCTGAGCACGGCGAGTGCACCGGCACAGGATAACTTCGCTCCAGCACCCAGCGGCGGTGGCGGTAGTGGTTACGGCTGGGGCGCAAGCCCTGGTGCGAGCCCGGGCTACGGCGAAGGCCCGTCGAGCTATGGCGCACGCGGCAGTCAGCCGAGCGGAGGCGCGCCGATCCGCCTCTCGGTGTCGTTCCAGGGCATGAACGAATGGCAGCAGATCAGCCAGCGCCTGTCCGCGGTGCCGGGTGTCGGTAATCTCGAAGTAGAAGGCCTTTCCGCGCGCAGTGCCCGCATTGCGCTGAGCTTTCCTGGCAGCCCCGACGATCTTGCCCGTGCGCTTTCCCAGCAGGGGCTCAGTCTCCGCAGTGGGCCTGATGGGCTTATCCTGAGCGGCGGGCGCTGATCTGCTGATCTACGGCTGAAACAGCCGCATGTCCCACGCGACGGGGTGTTCGAGCCCCGGCCGTATGCGGGCGGTGTCGGGGTGGCCGCAATTGATGATCACGTTCTCCTCGATGCGCGCCACGAAGGACGGCACGATCAGAATTGCCGATCGCTTCTCACGGTACCATTTCGAACCGGCGGCCCGCGCCTTGGCGAGGTCGAGCCATCCCGGCACCGTGTCCTTCGTGAATATCTCGTAGGAAATACCGGCCGGAATCTCGATCTCGATGTAGTGCTGGTTTGACGGCAGTACGCCATTGAAGTGCGCGAGCTTTTCGAGGAGCGCGGTGGCGTAGTGCCGCGAAGTATAGATGACCTCCTGGCCCTTCTCGTGCCAGCGCCCCTCGATGCGCGCCGCTCCTTCGCCGCTGTAAATGGGATAAGTGCCCTGCGGATCGCCGATGCGATAAGCGCGCATCGGCTCCGCGAGTACCCTAGGCCGCGACGCCGGCATCGGCTTTGGCCAGCAGCTTGAGGACGAGATCGGCCCCCGCAATCGATTCCTTCGCAAGGTCGATCGGCGTGCGGCCGCCGAGCATGGGATGCTCCTGGATCATGAAGCGCGCGGCCCGGCCCGCATCATCGTGATAGACGCGCAGCACCTCGTAGAAGACCTTGGAAAGCGCCCAGACCTTTTCGCTCTCATCCTTGGTGAGGGCGTGCTTCCGGCGATGGAGCGTCGATTTCGGAATAATGTCCGTCGCGCGGACGAACTTCCCCTGCGGATCGATCCGCTCCATGACGACCGTCGCCGTCTTGACCGGAAAGCCCTTGGCAAGCCGCTCCACCAGCCCAAGATCATCCACTTTGGCCCAGTCCGACAGGCCCATGAATTTGGCGATCCGTCGGGCCTCGGAAACGGCCCCACTTTCAGCCGTCGGCATGGCAACACCTCCGCTATTCCACATGGGACATATATAGTCTCATTTGGAACCAACCACAAGGCCCAGGCGGGCGCGCGCATCTGCCTGTTGCGCTTGGGCTGGAACGTGCTATGCCCAGGCCACCCCCCAATTCTGTCCGGGTTCAGTACTGCCGCGATGAATGTCGTCACTTCGACCGACGGGCTTGCCGCCCTTTGCCGCGAGCTCGCACAAAGCCGCTATGTCGCTGTCGACACAGAGTTCATGCGCGAGCAGACCTTCTGGCCGAAGCTGTGCCTCGTGCAGCTCGCCGGTCCGGATGCCGAAGCCGTTGTCGATCCGCTCGCCGAAGGGCTCGATCTCGCGCCCTTCTGGGATCTGATGACGAACCGCGACGTGGTGAAGGTCTTCCACGCCGCGCGCCAGGATCTCGAAATCGTACACGTCAAGACGGGCACACTGCCGGCCCCCGTGTTCGATACGCAAGTCGCGGCCATGGTCTGCGGGTTCGGCGACAGCATCAGCTACGTCAATCTAGTCAAGCGCATCAGCGGCGAAGATCTCGACAAAAGCTCCCGCTTCACGGACTGGAGCCGCCGCCCGCTCAGCCAGAAGCAGCTCCAATATGCGCTCGGTGACGTGACGCACCTGCGCAAAGTCTACACGAGCCTGCAGAAAATGCTCGAAACCTCGGGCCGTGCGCACTGGCTCGACGAAGAAATGGCGACACTGCTCGATCCCGGCACGTACGAGACGCATCCCGAGGACGCCTGGCGCCGCCTCAAGCTGAAGGTGCGCGGGCGCAAGTCCCTGGCCGTGCTGATCGAGCTTGCCGCCTGGCGTGAGCGGGGCGCCCAGTCTCAGGACGTGCCGCGCAGCCGCATCATCCGCGACGAGGCGCTGTACGACATTGCGAATCAGATGCCGACGGAGACGAAGCAGCTCGCCGAGCTGCGCACGCTGAGCGACGGCTTTTCGCGCTCCCAGCGAGCCAAGGAAATCATCGACGCCGTCAAGCGCGGGCTGGCACGCGATCCGGCAACGCTCCCCACAGTCAGCTCGCACGCGCCGTCCTCGGGCGATGTCAACGCGCTTTGCGATATGCTGCGCGTGCTGCTCAAGGCGGCCGCCCAACGTCACAAGGTGGCGCCACGGCTCATTGCCGACTCCGACGACATCGAAGCCATCGCCAGCCAGCGCAATCCGGATGTACCGGGCCTCAAGGGCTGGAGGCGGGAGCTCTTCGGGGAGGACGCACTGCGCCTCAAAGCCGGCGAGCTCGCGCTCACGGTCCGCAATGGCGAGGTCATCGCCATTCCTACCGCAAAGAAATAGCCCGCCGCCATCGGCAGCGTCGAGACTTGAGCGCCTGCCCAAAAATGCGCCCCTGATCTCGCGCGCGACCGTCTAGCGGAGGCCGCTGCGTCGCTTTATAAGGCTTCCAATCGCCCGGTCACCGTCCGCCCGTCCCGTCTGACGAACGGTGCTTGCCGTGCACTCACGTGCCCGGGTCCCGACAACCTCGATCGACTGCCGGATCGCTGCAGGAGACGTGCCCGTCATGACCCTCACACCCACCTCGCTCGACAGTTTCAAGTGCCGCAAGACCCTCAAGGTCGGCAACAAATCCTATGAGATCTTCTCGCTGCCGGACGCCGAGAAGAACGGCCTTCCCGGCATCTCGCGCCTTCCCTTCTCGCTGAAAGTGCTGCTCGAGAACCTGCTGCGCTTCGAGGACGGGCGCTCGGTCAAGGCCGCCGACATCAAGGCCATGGCCGCCTGGCTCAC
>JAEYYJ010000192.1 GCA_023430845.1 Pseudomonadota bacterium | reverse complement strand
TGCAATGTTCCATTGTCGGCACGTGTCTCTCGCAGGAGGATCTCATCGCTATCGGCCGCAAGGCCGGTGTACGGCCGCGCGAGGATGCGCGCTCCTATGAGGTCCACAGCTACTTCGTCCAGCAGGTTGGCCGGGACGGTAAGATTGCGCGCACGGTCCAGAAAATGCTCGATCAGCGCCACGCCGGCATCATTCGCCGCGTTCAGTCCCTGCGCGAGGAATCCGAGCTGGTCCGGCTCTGGGAGGAAGAGTTCGACGGCGGACGCGTCGCCGGGGCCTACTGGGCGTTCATGAGCGGCGCGCACGTGCCGAGCTCACTCGGCACGCGCATCTTCGGCGATGTCCACATGCTCAGCCATGTGCTCGGTCGCGTGACGCACCAGAATGCCAGCCGCGCGAGCGAGCTTCAGGCGCGCCTCGATGATCTCGAGGCGAAGTTGTTGCGCCAGGCCGAGCGCCATCGCCAGATCGTCCTCGAACGCGACGCCGCGCTGGCGCGACTGAGCGAAGGCGCAGCCGTTCCGCTCATGCCTGCGGGGCCGGCCGTCAGCGAGCGTCGCCGCGATCAACCGCCGGCCCGACGCGAAAGAGCACTGGCGGTTGCCCGCGAGCGGGCGCGCGCCGCCGAGCGCATGATCGGCGATCTGCAGCAACAGCTCGAGCGTCAGCGCTGGCAGCAGCGCATGCGCGCCGCGAGTGGCACGCCGGCCTGCCCCGGCGCCGATGCCTGTGATGAGACCGTCCAGACGTCCATCGCGCGCCGCATTCTGTATGTCGGCGGGCGCAGCGGCGCGATCGACAACCTGCGCCGCGTCGCCGCGCGTATGGGCGCCGAGCTGATGCACCACGATGGCGGCGAGGAGCACGCGCTCGTGCGCATCGACGGCATGATCGAGGGGTGCGACGCGGTCGTTTGCCCGATCGATTGCGTCAGCCATTCTGCCTGTCTTCGAGCGAAAGTCCTTTGCCGAAAATTCGATAAACCCTTCGTGCCGCTGCGGTCTGCCGGTGCAACGTCCTTCGAACGAGCAGTTCAGTCGTTGACTGCGCGCGCCGGTTAGGCTCTTTAGTGTCGTTCTAATCTGCCCGAGGCACGCGGAGGAGCGACATGAAAGGCAAGAAGCCCGTTATCGATATTCTGAACGAGGCGCTGAAGCTGGAACTCGGGGCGATCAACCAATATTGGCTGCATTATCGCCTGCTCGATGACTGGGGTTTCACCAAGCTCGCCAAGAAGGAACGCGCTGAATCCATTGAAGAAATGGAACACGCGGACAAGTTGGTGACGCGGATCATCTTCCTCGAGGGACATCCGAACCTTCAGTACATCGCACCACTGATGATCGGACAGAACCTCAAAGAAGTTCTGGAGTGCGATCTGAAGGGTGAGTACATCGCCCGCGACCTCTACATGAAGGGCCGCGAGCTCTGCCGGACCGAGGAAGACTACGTTTCGATGGCGCTCTTCGAGGAGCTGCTGAAGGACGAGGAAGGCCACATCGATTTCCTCGAGACGCAGCTCGACCTCATGAAGTCGATCGGCGTCGAGAACTACGGACAGCTTCAGTCGGGATCGGCCGACGACAGCAGCGGCCACGACTGACGGCAATGCCGCGCCTTCGTTGCCGGTGCTCGTCGGCGCCATGCTGGGCGCTAGCGAACAAGGGGTAACGAACATGCAGCGAAGCCGCAGATCAGGTCGGGGATGGATCGCCGGCGTTGCCGCACTACTGTGGCTTTCGCTGGCGCTTCCTTTGTCGGCGGCGACCGTGAAGGAGGTCGCCGACAACTACGCCAACATCGCACAAGCCGGCTACGAGGACTCCGTCGTCCGCGCCAAGGCACTGAAGGCGGCGATCGATCGTATGATCGCTGCGCCGACTGCGGACAATCTTGCTGCTGCCCGCGCGGCGTGGATTGCGGCGCGCGTGCCGTACATGCAGACCGAGGCCTATCGGTTCGGCAACAAGATCGTCGACGACTGGGAGGGGCGGGTGAATGCCTGGCCCCTCGACGAGGGGCTCATCGACTACGTCGATCCGAGCTACGGCACGGGCTCCGACAGCAATCCGCTCTATGCGGCCAACGTCATCGCCAACCGGTCGCTCACCGTAAGTGGCCGCAAGGTCGATGCCAGCAAGATCACGAAGGAGCTGCTGGCCGATACGCTGCAGGAAGCCGAGCGCATCGAGGCCAACGTCGCGACGGGCTATCACGCCGTCGAATTCCTGCTCTGGGGACAGGATCTGAATGGGACCGAGCGCGGCGCGGGCAATCGTCCCGTCACGGACTTCGATACGAAGAAGTGCACGGGTGGCAACTGCGACCGCCGCATTGCCTATCTCCGCGTCGTCACGGATCTCTTGATCGAGGATCTCGAGGAGATGGCGGCGAGCTGGGGGCCGGATGGTGAGGCTCGCAAGGCGCTCTTTGCGCCCGAGGCTGATCCTCTCACGATGATATTCACCGGACTTGGCAGCCTGTCCTATGGCGAGCTGGCCGGCGAGCGCATGAAGCTCGGCCTGCTGCTCAATGATCCCGAGGAGGAGCACGATTGCTTCTCCGACAACACGCACAATTCGCACTATTACAACGTCATCGGCATGGAGAACGTGTACTTCGGCCGCTACACGCGGATCGATGGCAGTGAGGTCAAAGGCGCGAGCGTGTCGGACCTCGTGCGCGCGAAGTCGGCCGAGATCGATGACCGCGTCCGTCAGGCGCTGACCGAGACGAACAAGCGCATGACCGCGCTCAAGACGCGCGCGGAGAAGGGCGAGGCCTATGACCAGATGCTCGGCGAGGGCAACAAGGAAGGCAACGCCGTGATCGAATCGGCGATCGAGGCGCTGATCGCGCAGACGAAGGAGTTCGAGCGCGCAGTTGGCGTGCTGGAGTTGCGCGCTATCACGTTCGAGGGTTCGGACAGCCTCGACAATCCGGTGAAGGCGCTCGAGGGCAAGAAGTAGACGGGCCGATGGACGAAGGCCGCCGCTCCCGCTGTATCGTGAGCGCCTGGATGCTCAGTGCGCTTGCCGGGATGCTCGTGCTCGCGGCGGGAAGTGGCTGGTCGCAGTCGGTGCGATCGCACAGTGGCGCGCACGCCGCCGCGCCGGCCTCATTCACCGCACTCGAGGATGGCGAGCAGCATCCAGGTGGCGACGCGACATCGCAGCGTCGGACCGACTCGACTGAAGCCTTCTCCCACTTCTCGCCGAACATGACCCTCGCGCAGGAGATGGACTTCAAGATCGGCAATGCGATGTTTCGCAAGTTCTGGGTGTCCGCGCCGGCCTCGACCAAATCGTCGGATGGGCTTGGTCCGCTCTTCAACGCGCGCGCGTGCCAGAGCTGTCATCTGAAGGACGGTCGCGGTGAGCCGCCGCGTGGGCCGGACATCGAGGACCGCTCGGTTTCGATGTTCCTGCGCCTTTCGATTCCACCCGAGACGGCGGAGCAGCGCGCGGCACTCGCCGAGGGGCGCCTGTCGGTCATTCCCGAGCCCACCTACGGTACGCAACTTCAGGAACTCGGCGTTCAGGGCCATCTCGGCGAAGGCCGCATGGTCGTCGACTATCAGGAAGTGCCAGTCACGCTTGCCGGTGGTGAAGTGGTCTCGTTGAGGCGGCCGACGTACCGCATCGAGGATCTCGGCTATGGTCCGATGCATCAGAAGACGATGATCTCTCCGCGCCTCGCACCACAGATGATTGGTCTCGGTCTCATCGAAGCCATTCCCGTCGAGGACATCCTCGCGCGTGAGGATCCGGACGATCGCGACGGCGACGGCATTTCTGGCCGCGCCAACTGGGTATGGTCGGTCGAGAACAAGAAGGTGATGCTCGGCCGCTTCGGATGGAAGGCCGGCCAGCCGACCGTTCTCCAGCAATCGGCCGACGCCTTCGCGGGCGACATCGGCATCGGGAACTGGATCGCGCCTTTTGCCTGGGGCGATTGCACGCCCGCGCAATCGCTTTGCCGGAGCGCGCCGCATGGCGGCACGCCGCGCGCGCCCCATCACGAGATCAATGCGAAGCTGCTCGATCTCGTCGCCTTCTATGCGCGCAATCTTGCGGTGCCGCCGCGCCGGGATGCCGATGCGCCTGATGTGCTGGCGGGTAAGCGCCTCTTTCATGAGGTCGGATGCGCGTCCTGTCACGTGCCGAGCTTCACGACCGGTGAGAACTCACCCGATGCGCACCTCCGCGGGCAGAAGATCTGGCCCTACTCGGA
>JAEYYJ010000134.1 GCA_023430845.1 Pseudomonadota bacterium | reverse complement strand
AGCGAGTCGCGCGCGCCGAGACCGATGGCCTCGACATCGGGCGTAGCGGTCAGCAGGCTCCAGACCTTGGCGACATGCGCATTCGGCACGGCGATCTCGTAGCCATCCTCCCCCGTGTATCCGGAGCGCGTGAGATGTACGGTCTGGCCATCGAGTGTCGCGAAGCGGCCGCTCATAAACGTCATGCTCTCGACGCCGGGGATGAGCTTGGAGAGCACGTCGACCGCGCGCGGTCCCTGCAGCGCGATGAGGGCGTGCGCGTCGTCGATTTCCAGCGTCACACCCGAGGGCAGGTTCGCCGCGATATGCGCGTAGTCGGCATCCTTGCAGCCGGCATTGACGACCAGCAGCAGCGCGCCATCGTTTTCCGCGCCTTCCGGCCGCGTGATCATGAGATCGTCGAGAATGCCGCCGTCTGCCGCGAGGAGCTGCGAATAGCGCTGCTGGCCGGGCTTGAGGTGCAGAATGTCCGCAGGAAGGAGGGCTTCGAGCGCGCGCGCCGTCGTCGCATGGTCAGGGCCGCGCAGCCAGCAGATGCCCATGTGGCTCACGTCGAAAAGGCCGGCCTTCTCGCGCGTCCAGAGATGTTCTTTGAGCACGCCGAGGGGGTACTGCACGGGCATGTCGTAGCCGGCGAACGGCACCATTTTGGCGCCGGCAGCGATGTGCAGATCATAAAGGGGAGTCCGCCGGAGCGGGGCGCTGGAAGTCGGATCGGCGCTCATCGTGACGAGGTCCACGCGGCTCTGAGCCCGCGCGACCATTCGCGCGAACCGGAGCCCCCTCTGTCACGGAACCTGAGAGATTCCAGCCTCTCGTCACGCTGTGACGAGCGACCTTACTCCTTCGGTGAGCCGGCCTTGCCACCGGCTGCTTTCCAGAGTGCCATCAATCTGCGGTCCTTTTGCCTGAGAGTTTCCGGGGCGGTTGCTCCTTCGGCGCCTGCACGTAGCTCGACGTGAGCCACGAGCCGATCTCTTCCGCAGATTTCGACTGGCGGGTTGAGCATAGGCGACCCGCCGATGCTGTCAATCGGTGCACGCCGCCATGGTGCGGGAAAAACGGGCGCTGCGGACTAACCAGCGCCCGGTGCGGTCTGCTCGAAGCCGACGAAGACATCAATGTCGCCTGGGCGTGCGCCCTCGGGGACGTCGAATGTCACGGTCCGGACTTGCGAGAAGTATCCGATCGGATTGTCGATCGTGACTTGCGCTTCGACGCTTGTCCGGTCGCCGCCAATGGACGCGCGCTTGGCATCGCGCACGGCGACCTGGACAGGGAGATGAACCACGCCGGGCCGTCCGCGCGGTCCGAGCAGGATGCGTCCGGAGAAGCCGTATTTCACGGTAACGCGGGCGCCCTCGATGCTGCATTCGCGCGCGGTTCGCGTGATCTCGCCGCGATGCACGACGCCTAGGCTGTCGCCGGCTCGGCCGGGCTCATAGATGGTGACGTGATGGTCGCGTGAAGCCACCTGGAAGCGCGGGCAGCCATGGGCGACCCCGCCGCCTGAACTTGCGCCGTCTGTTTTGGCGGAGGAGAGCAGGCTCTGCTCGGTGACCCGGCCGGACGACCCCGTAGAGCCCGTGCCGCCGAACATGCCTCCGCCCATGCCGGACGTGAGCGTGGACATGCCGCAGCCCGATAGCATCAGCCCAACGGCCGAGATTGCAAGAAGGCGCACGCCAGCAAGCCGTCTCGCCGAGCGCAAAGTACACATATTCCCCGTCACGCGGTCCCCATTCCCGTAGGATGACAGTCCCCCTGCCATCGAATTCGTCACTACCGGTGCCCGCGCTCCGGCCGCAAGGGAGCGAGCCCCATTGCTCTTGATTTTATTCGACAACTGTAGCACCTCGCTCAAACCCGTGCCAAGCTGCGATCCTGGCGGAACGCTCTTCCCGCTGCTCGCGCGGCTCGCTCCAACGTCGGCTCGACATCACCATGCCCGAACGCCCGCCGCTGACCATCCTGCTTGCCGCTCCGCGCGGTTTCTGTGCTGGCGTCGACCGAGCCATCCAGATCGTCGAGCTAGCGCTCGCCCGATTCGGCGCCCCGGTCTACGTGCGCCATGAGATCGTTCACAACCAATTCGTGGTCGAGAACCTCCGGCGGAAAGGCGCCATATTTGTGGAGGAGCTGGACGAAATTCCGGAAACGGATGCCCCTGTGATATTTTCGGCGCATGGGGTGCCGAAGTCAGTGCCGGCAGCCGCACGTCTCCGGAACCTTTTTTACCTTGATGCGACCTGCCCCCTGGTCTCGAAGGTGCATGTCGAGGCGGAGCGCCATCATGCCGCGGGTAACGAGATTCTTCTGATCGGCCACGCCGGCCACCCCGAGGTGATCGGCACCATGGGGCAGCTGCCGGAAGGCACAGTTCGCCTTATCGAGACGGCCGAGGATGCGCGTACGATCGAGCCGACAAACCGCGAGCACTTGGCGTTCATCACGCAGACGACGCTCTCGGTGGACGATACGGCGGAGATCGTCGCGATCCTGAAAGAGCGCTTCCCGTCGATCACCAGTCCGCACAAGGAGGACATCTGCTACGCCACGACCAACCGGCAGGCGGCGGTGAAGAGCATCGCGCCACGCTCGGATCGCGTGATCGTGGTCGGCGCGCCGAACAGCTCCAATTCGCTGCGCCTCGTCGAGGTCGCGGAACGCGCCGGCTGCCCGAAGGCGCTGCTCATCCAGCGTGCGCACGAGATCAACTGGGCCGACTTCGAGGGCATTCGCACGCTCGGCGTGACGGCGGGTGCCTCTGCACCGCAGGTGCTCGTGGACGAGATCATCGACGCCTTTCGCGCGCGCTACGAGGTGACGGTCGAGAGTGT
>JAEYYJ010000112.1 GCA_023430845.1 Pseudomonadota bacterium | reverse complement strand
AGGGCGAGTGCTGTCAACGATGCCGCGATCCCGCCGCCGCAGTAGGCGATGACGCGTTCCCCGCCGAGCAGTCCCGCATCGTCGAAGCGGCGGCGCAACTCGGGTAATGGCAGCAGAGCATTCGTGTCGGGATCGACGATGCCGCGCGAGGCGACGTTGCAGCTTCCGGGAATGCGGCCGGCGCGTCCGTAGTGGACGCCGCCTTTGCCTGCGTGCTGCTCGGACGTGAGTGCGTTGACGATGCGCACGTCGGAGGCGCCGATCGCACCAGCGACACGCGCCTTGTCGGCGAAGAAACCGGCCCGCGGCTTCGCCGTGAATTTGGCAGCAGGATAGGTGGTAGTCTCGGTTGCGAGCGGGCGGCTTTCCTTGCGCCACTTGATGAGGCCGCCATCGAGCACCTGGGCATTGTCGAAGCCATAGGCCTTCAGCATCCACCAGACGCGCGCGGCCCAGGCATTATAGCCGCCGTCGTAGAGAACGACGCGCACGCCATCGCCGATGCCGAGGCGGCTTGCTGCCGTCGCGAATGCCTCGGGGCCGAGCGCGGAAAAGCGATGCGGGCTTGCAGTATCCGAGAGGTCCTGGGAGAGATCGATGAAGGCCGCGCCGGGTATATGCCCTTTGAGATAGTCGGCATGTCCGCTCGTCACCTGCTGTCCCGAATTGTCGGGGAGCGGCGCGAGGTGCATGGTGCAATCAAAAATGCGCACATCCGGAGCGCCGATGAGGCCGGCGAGCGTTTCCGTATCTATGAGCGGTGCCGGGACCGATGGCATTTTGTTCCCCCTGGTTTTGAAGGTCTTGAGCCCGGCACAGTTGAAACCGAGGCTATTGCTCGCCATCCTAGAAGGAGATGGCCGAGCGGCAAAGCGCAGGGCGGCGCAATACGCCCAAGATGGCGGACCATGAGTAGCGACAAGAAGGGCACGCGCACCGGTTCACGCATCCCGAACCCCGCCGGAACCACGTCCGGCTCGGTTCCTTCACCTGCGTCCGATGGCAAGGCACCCGCGCCCTCGAGCGGGGCCGATGTCGAGGCGTTCCTCGCCCAGGTCAAGGCGCTCGGGCCGCGAACGACGACGGGGCGCGGCCGGCTCGTGTTCGCGATGGATGCCACGATGAGCCGCCAGCCCACATGGGACATGGCGCTGGCCCTGCAAGCTGACATGTTCCACGCCGTCGCCGAGGTCGGTGGACTCGACGTACAACTCGTGTTCTTTCGCGGCGCCGGCGAGTGCCGCGCTTCGAAGTGGGTTTCCGACCCGGACGCGCTCGCGCAGCTTATGACGACCGTGCAATGCCGCGGCGGCTATACCCAGATCGGCAAAGTGCTCTCTCACGCACGCCAGGAGACGGAGAAGCGCAAGATCAGCGCGCTCATTTACGTGGGCGACTGCATGGAAGAGGCCGTCGACGATCTGTGCGGGCGGGCCGGTGAGCTGGCACTGCACGGTGTGCCGGTGTTCCTCTTCCAGGAGGGGCGCGATCCGGGTGCCGAAGCCGCTTTCCGCGAGATCGCACGCATTACCAAGGGTGCTTGGTGCTCGTTTGACAAGGGCTCGGCGGATCAGCTGCGGGCACTGCTCAGGGCCGTTGCCGTCTACGCCTCGGGCGGTCGCGCGGCCCTCCAGCAACTGGGCACGACGAAGGAAGGTGCCGGCGCACGGCTGCTGCTGACCCAGATGAAACGGGATTGAGCCGCGATGCAGTATTTTCTGCTCGGGCTACTCACACTGGGATTAGCCATCCTGGCGCTTCGCCTCTTCAATCAGGCGAATCCGGCAGCGCTTGCCCGTCATATGCGGATCGCCGGCGCGGTCGCTGCTTTTGCCGGGGCACTCCTTTTCGTCGTTCGCGGCACATTGGTGTATGCCTTCCCCCTGGCCGCGCTCGGCTGGTGGCTCATGGGCGGGCAGGGCGTTGGGGGGTGGGGCAATATTGGCTCGCCCCGGCGTTCATCCGGGCAGACTTCCCGCGTCGTCACGGAACACCTGGAGATGGAGCTCGATCATGCCTCCGGCGCCATGCGCGGGCGCATTCTCAAGGGTTTCTTCGCCGGGCGCGATATCGAGGACTTGAGACCCGTCGAGCTTGCGCATCTTTGGCAGGACTGCCGTTATACAGACCCGGCCTCGGCCCAACTCGTTGAAGCGTTTCTGGACCGCATTCATCCGACATGGCGGGAGGATATGGCCCGGTCGGAGCAAGAGCGCCCGCGGGGGCCCGACGGCCGAATGAGCATCGACGAGGCCCTGGACATTCTGGGTCTCGCCCCCGGAGCTGACGAGGCGGCCATCCGCCAGGCACACCGCGATCTCATGTTGAAGCTTCATCCAGACCGTGGCGGATCGACCTACCTCGCCGCCAAAATCAATGAAGCAAAAGACACATTGCTTGGAGGCGGTTAGTGCAGCCCATCCGGCAATGTGTTGATATTAAGTTGTTTTAAGGAAATGAGTGGGGCCATTGCGAAGTATGGCGCCCGCACCACACTGGCCATTAGAAAGCGACATACTACCGTCAAACACGTGGAAACATCCTTGTGTTCAAAGGCCCTCACATCCAGATTGAGAGCTACGGAATCGCGACTTTTTGGGGAAGTCATGCGGACTAGCTTTGGACTGCCGGTATTG